>NZ_JAYSFE010000065.1:0-26667 GCF_041913585.1 Allostella sp. | reverse complement strand
CCTGCGCCGCTGCTTCTTCCACTACATCCGCTTCCCCGACCGCGAGACGATGGAGCGCATCGTCGCCGTGCACTTTCCCAACATCCGCAACGATCTGGTGCGGGAGGCGATGGCGCTCTTCTACGAGATCCGCGACGTGCCGGGGCTGAAGAAGAAGCCGTCCACCTCCGAGCTGCTCGACTGGATCAAGCTCCTGATGATCGACGAGATCCCGCCCGAGGTGCTGAAGGAACGCGACCCGGCGAAGCTGATCCCGCCGCTGCACGGCGCGCTCCTGAAGAACGAGCAGGACGTCCACCTCTTCGAGCGGCTCGCCTTCCTCAACCGCCGCGAACGGCGCTGAGCGGCGCCGCCCGGTCCGCCGATGTTCCTGCGCTTCTTCACCGAGCTCCGGGAGGCGCGCGTTCCGGCCAGCCTGCGCGAGTATCTGACGCTGCTCGAGGCGATGAAGGCCGGCGTCACCAACCTCGACATCGAGGAATTCTACTACCTCGCGCGGGCGACGCTGGTGAAGGACGAGCGGCACATCGACCGCTTCGACCGGGTCTTCGGCCGCGTCTTCCGCGGCCTGGAGGGGCTCGGCGACGAGATCGCGGCCGAGATCCCGGAGGAGTGGCTGCGCAAGCTGGCCGAGAAGTTCCTGACGCCCGAGGAGATGGCCCGGATCGAGGCGCTCGGCGGTTGGGACAAGCTGATGGAGACGCTGAAGAAGCGGCTGGAGGAGCAGAAGGGGCGCCACCAGGGCGGGTCGAAATGGATCGGCACCGCCGGCACCTCGCCCTTCGGCGCCCATGGCTACAATCCCGAGGGCGTCCGCATCGGCCAGGACCAGTCGCGCCACCGCCGCGCCGTCAAGGTCTGGGACAAGCGCGAGTTCAAGGACCTCGACGACAGCGTCGTCCTCGGCACCCGCGAGATCAAGCTGGCGCTGCGGCGCCTGCGCCGCTTCGCCCGCGAGGGTGCCGCCGACGAGCTCGACCTGCCCGGCACCATCGGCTCGACGGCGCGCAACGCCGGCTGGCTCGACATCCGCATGGTGCCGGAGCGGCACAACACGGTGAAGGTGCTGCTGCTGCTCGACATCGGCGGGTCGATGGACGACCACATTCGGCTGTGCGAGCAGCTCTTCTCGGCCACCAAGGCCGAGTTCAAGCACATGGAATTCTACTACTTCCACAACTGCGTCTACGAGCGCCTGTGGAAGAGCGCGCAGCGCCGCCGGGTCGAGAGCACGCCGACCGAGGAGGTGCTGCGCACCTACGGTCCCGACTACAAGGTCATCCTGGTCGGCGACGCCAGCATGAGCCCCTACGAGATCGTCCAGCCCGGCGGCAGCGTCGAGCACTGGAACGAGGAGGCGGGCGAGGTCTGGCTGAAGCGCATCCTCGACACCTGGCCGCATGCGGTCTGGCTCAACCCGGTGCCGAAGGAGCGCTGGTCCTACCTGCAGTCGATCGAGATGATCCGCAAGCAGATGGAGGGGCGGATGTACCCCCTGACGCTGGCCGGCCTCGACGAGGCGATGCGGGAGCTCGGGCATTGAGGCGCAGCCTCGCCCTGCTGGCGCTGCTCGTGGCCGCCGCACCCGCGGCGGCGCAGAAGCCGGACGCCGTCATCGCGGCGTTGCGCGGGCGGCCGGCGACGCTGCTCGACCTGTCGCTCGCCCGGCTCCAGGCCTTCGTCGACGACACCGGCCGGCCGCTCGGTTTCGGCGGCTTCGCCGCGCTCCAGGAGGGCCGGATCGTCGTCTTCGCCTACGCCGAGGAGGACCCGGCGACCGAGGCGCGCTGCCGCACCATCGTCGCCGAGCTGAAGCGCGCCGCCGCCGTCCATCCGGACACGGGCGAGCCCTACCGGCCGGCCTCGGCCTGGGCCAGCCTCTTCTCCTATCCCGGGCTCGACCAGTTCGCCATCGACCCGAGCTGGGACGAGACGGTCGACGCCATGTTCGAGATCCGCGTCACGGTCGGCGTCACCGGCGACGGCAAGGGCGTCGTCTGCCGCAGCCCGCTGCTCGGGCGCGAGGTCACGGTCCGCCGCGAATGAGGGGCTCCATGCAGCGACGCGACATCGAATTCCCGGCCGACGGCGTGACGCTGCGCGGCTGGTTCTATCCCGCCGCCGGCGCCGCCGGCCCGGCGCCGACGATCGTCATGGCGCACGGTTTCTCGGCGGTGAAGGAGCAGTATCTCGACGGCTTCGCCGAGTTGTTCGCCGCGGCCGGCCTCAACGCCCTCGTCTACGACCACCGCAACCTCGGCGCGAGCGACGGCCTGCCTCGGCAGGAGATGGATCCCTGGGCGCAGGTCCGCGACTACCGTACCGCCATCACCTATGCCGCGACCCTGCCCGAGACCGACCGCGCGCGGATCGGCGTCTGGGGCACCAGCTATTCCGGCGGCCATGTCCTGGTGGTGGCGGCGATCGACCGCCGGGTGAAATGCGTGGTCGCCCAGGTGCCGCACATCAGCGGCGCCGAGAGCGGCCGGCGGCGGGTGCGGCCGGACCAGCTTCCGGCTCTCTTCGCCCGCTTCGACGCCGACCGCGAGGCCCGCTTCCGCGGCGAGCCGCCGGGCCTCTTCCCGGTCGTTGCCGGCGACCCCGCCCAGCCCTGTGCGCTGCCCGGCCAGGACTGCTGGGACTTCTTCGACGGGTCGCGCGGGCGCGCCCCCTCCTGGCGCAACGAGGTGACGCTGCGCACCCTGGAGATGGCGCGGGAGTACGAGCCCGGCATCTACGTCCCGCGCATCTCGCCGACGCCGCTTTTGCTGATCGTCGCCCCGCACGACCGGCTGACCCCGCCCGACCTGATGCTCGAAGCCTACGAGCGGGCGCTGCACCCGAAGAAGCTGGTGCTGGTGCCGGGCGGCCATTTCGACCCCTACATCGCCGGACTGGCGCAGGCGGGCGGGGCCGCGCGCGACTGGTTCGTCGAGCATCTGAACGGCTGAGGATCGAGCGATGGGCCAGAACGCCTTCGGGCAACCCGTCCGGCGCAAGGAGGACCATTCGCTGCTGACCGGCCGCGGCCGGTTCGTCGACGATCATCGGCCGGAGGGGCTGCTGCATGCCTGGATGGTGCGCTCGCCCCACGCCCATGCCCGCATCCGCTCCATCGACGCCGCCCAGGCCCTGGCGGTGGACGGCGTGGCGGCGGTGCTGACCGGCGCCGATCTCGCGGCCGACGGGGTCGGCGGCATCCCCTGCACCTACCAGCCGCCCTGGCCGGCCGGCACCGGCCCGTCCCGGCCGAACGTGCTGCCGGCCTGGCCGGCGCTGGCCCGCGACACGGTGCGCTATGTCGGCGACGGCGTGGCGATGGTGCTGGCCGGGACGGCCGAACAGGCGCGCGAGGCGGCCGAACTGGTCGCGATCGACTGGGAGCCGCTGCCGGCCGCCGTCGACCCCGTGGCGGCACTGGCGCCCGACGCGCCGCTGGTCCACGCCGGCACGGCCGACAACATCTGCTTCGTCTGGGAGACCGGAAACGGCCCGGCGACCGACGCCGCCTTCGCCGCCGCCCACCGGGTGGTGACGCTCGACGTCGTCAACAACCGCATCGTCGTCGCGGCGATGGAGACGCGCGGCGCCGTCGGCGAATGGATCGACGGCCGCTACGTCCTGACCACGGCGAGCCAGATGCCGCACCAGCTCAAGGAGCAGCTGGCGAGCGACGTCCTGCACGTCCCCGAGGAGGCGATCCGCGTCGTCGTGCGCGACGTCGGCGGCGGCTTCGGGATCAAGAACTCGCTCTATCCCGAGCAGATCCTGGTGCTGTGGGCGGCCCGTCGCCTCGGCCGGCCGGTGAAGTGGATCGGCGACCGCGCCGACGCCTTCCTGACCGACGCGCACGCCCGCGACAACCGCACCCGCGGCGAACTGGCGCTCGACGCCGACGGCCGCTTCCTGGCACTGCGCGTCACCACCACCGCCAACATCGGCGCCTACATCGCCAACAAGGGCCTGCTGTCGCCGACCCTCAACGCCCCGGCACTGGTCGGGGCCTACGCGACGCCGGCGATCCACCTGCGCGTCACCGGCGCCTTCACCCACACGGTGCCGACCGACGTCTATCGCGGCGCCGGCCGCCCGGAGGCAGTCTACCTCGTCGAGCGCCTGGTCGACGTCGCCGCCGCCGAACTCGGCGTCGACCGCATCGACCTGCGCCGGCGCAACGTCATCCGGCCGGCCGAAATTCCGTACCGGACGCCGATCTGGCTCACCTACGACGCCGGCGACTTCGAGGAGAACCTGAACGTCGCCATGCCGCTCGTCGACTGGGCGGGCTTCGAGGCGCGCCGGGCGGCCGCCGCCGCCCGTGGCCGGCTGCGCGGCATCGGTCTGTCCTTCTACGTCGAGCGCTGCGCCGGCGCCTCGCACGAGGACGCGACGCTGGAGGTGGGCGCCGACGGGCGGGTGACCGTGCTGGTCGGCACGATGGCCAACGGCCAGGGCCATGTCACCGCCTACGCCCAGATCGTGGCCGAGATGCTGGGCCTGCCGATCGCGGCGGTCGACGTCCTCCAGGGCGACACCGACCGGGTGAAGCACGGCCAGGGCACCGGCGGCTCGCGCTCGCTGGTGATGGGCGGGAGCGCCGTCCACGGCGCCACCCGCACCGTCATCGAGAAGGCGAAGACGATCGCGAGCCACCTCCTGGAGACGGCCGAGGCCGACATCGAGTTCCGGGAGGGCGTCTTCTCGATCGTCGGCACCGACCGCCGCATCGGCTTCCGCGACGTCGCCGCCGCGGCCCACGATCCGGCCCGCCTGCCGCCCGGCATGGCGCCCGGCCTCGATGCCGACCACCGCTTCCAGGTGCCGGGCTACACCTATCCCAACGGCTGCCACGTCGCCGAGGTCGAGATCGACCGCGAGACCGGGAAGCCGGAGGTCGTCGGCTACACCGTCGTCCATGATTTCGGCCGGGTGCTGAACCCGCTGATGCTGGGCGGCCAGGTGCATGGCGGCGTCGCCCAGGGCCTCGGCCAGGCGTTGCTCGAGCACACGGTCTACGACCCGGACTCGGGCCAGCTCCTGTCCGGCTCCTTCATGGACTACTGCATCCCGCGCGCCGACGACGTGCCGGAATTCCGGCTGCATGTCCGCGAGGATCCGGCGCCGGCCAACCCGCTCGGCGTCAAAGGGGCCGGCGAGGCCGGCTGCGCCGGCGCCCCGCCCGCCATCGTCAACGCCGTCGTCGACGCCCTGAAGCCGTTCGGCGTCCGCCATGTCGACATGCCGCTGACGCCCGAGCGGCTATGGCGGACGATCCACGGGAGGCATTGATGTACCGGCTCTACAACAGCCCCGGCACGGCCGGCATGGCGCCCCACATCGTGCTGCGCGAACTGGCGGTGCCGCACGAGATCGTCTTCCTCGACCGCGAGGCCGGCGCCCACAAGACGCCGGAATATCTCGCCCTCAACCCGCTCGGCCGCCTGCCGACGCTGGTCGACGGCGACCTCGTGGTGTTCGAGGCGGCCGCCATCTGCCTGCACCTCGCCGACCGCCATCCCGGGGCGGGGCTGGCACCGCCGGTCGGCCATCCCGACCGGGCGCGGCTCTACCAGTGGCTGATGTTCCTGACGAACACGGTCCAGGCCGACCTGATGATCTGGTTCTATCCCGAACGGGTGGCCGAGGAGGCCCACTTCACCGAGGTCCGTATCCGGCTGGAGGAGCGGCTGGCCGCCATGTTCGCCCCGCTCGACCGGGCGCTGGCGGGCCGCGACTGGCTGGTCGGCGACCGTTTCACGATCGCCGACGCCTATCTCTTCATGCTGGCGCGCTGGTCCCGCAACCTGCCGCGCAAGGCCCGCGACCTGCCGCATCTCGGCCCCTGGCTCGGCCGCGTCCTGGAACGGCCCGCCGTCCGCGAGATGTTCCGGATCGAGGGGCTGTCCGCCCCGTTCTACTGATGCCGGCGCCGGCGCCGCGCTTCACCCCGCGCCTGCGGCTCGACCCGCCGCGCCTCGCCGACGTTCCCGACCTCTTCGCCTTCATGGGCGATCCGGCGGCGATGGCCCACACCCACCCGCGCCAGTCGCTGCGCGACTGCCGGCGCTACGTCGCCGTCCATGAACGGCAGCGACGGCGGACCGGATTCGCGCCGTGGACGATCCGCGAGCGCGACGGCGGACGGATCGTCGGTTGGGGCGGGCTCTACGAGGACATCTTCGATCCGGGCTGGGGGGTCGAGGTCGTCTATTTCTTCCACCCCGCCGTCTGGGGCCGCGGCTACGCCACGGAACTGACGCGGGCGGCGCTCGCCTTCGGCCGCGAACAGGGACTGGCGGCCGTCGTCGCCTTCGCCCATCCGGACAATCGCGGTTCCCGGCGCGTGCTCGAAAAGTCCGGCTTCGTCGAGGACCGGTACCTGCCGGCACTGGACCGCTCTTTCTACAGATTGGCGCTCGCCCCGTAGCCGACGCTGCCGGCGCCTCCGCGCACGCGAGCGGCAAGCCTTCCTCGACTGCCGAGGAGTGTGTAGCATGCGCATGTACGGATGCGCGCATTCCGGCGGTCAGCCCACGACCATCGGTCGTTGCATCGGAACCAGGTCGTAGCGACTGCGCGGAGGCGACGCCGCGATGCCCGAAGGCAGCGACAGAACCGAACGTCACGCGTTCGTGGTCGACGACGAGCCGCAGGTGCGGGCGTTCGTCGGCCGGATGGTGGGGATCGCCGGGTTCGTCGCCCACGAATTCGGCCGGCTCAGGGACGTCGAGGCGGCACTGACGCTGCGCCGGCCCGACGTCATCCTCCTCGACCTGTCGCTCGGCGGGGCCGATGCCATCGAGGTCATGCGCAGCCTCGCCGTCGCCCGCTTCGCCGGCCATGTGCTGCTGGTCAGCGGCCACGGCGCCGGCACGCTGGAGGATGTCCGCCGCATCGGCGAGCGGCGCGGCCTGCGCATGGCGCCGCCGCTGAGCAAGCCCTTCCGGCTCGCCGACCTCAGGTTGCGGCTGGCCGACGTCGTCGCTTCCGGCCGCGAGACGACCGGCGGCCCGTTCGAGGCGGCCCTGCAGAACAACCATCTGGAGCTCTGGTACCAGCCCAAGATCGACCTCGCGACGATGGCCGTCGCCGGGGCCGAGGCGCTCATCCGCTGCCGCCATCCGGAGCACGGGATCCTGCCGCCCGCCCGCTTCCTGCCGCCGGCGGGCGACCCCTTGTACCGGCCGCTGACGGACTTCGTGGTCCGGCGGTCGCTCGCCGACTGGTCGTCCTTCGCCGCACTGCCGGCGATCGCCCGCCGCTGGACCGGCGCGCGCCTGGCGATCAACGTCCCGGCCTCGATCCTCCAGGGCGCCGATTTCGTCGCCGGCGTCCGCCGCCATCTGCCGGACCACCCGGACTTCCGCGGCCTCATCGTCGAGATCACCGAGGACGAGGCGATCCGCGACCCGGAGACGGCCCGCGAGGTCGCGGTCCAGCTCCAGCTCTACGGCATCCATGTCTCGATCGACGATTTCGGGGCCGGGCACTCCTCGCTCGGCCGCCTCGACGAGCTGCCCTTCGCGGAGCTGAAGCTCGACCGCGTCTTCGTCGACGGCTGCGCGCACGATGCCGACAAGCGCGCCATGTGCCGCTCGGTCGTCGAGCTCGCCCATCGCTTCGCGATGACGGCCGTCGCCGAGGGCGTGGAGACGAGGGACGATCTCCGGGTCCTGACCGAGCTCGGCTTCGATGTCGGGCAGGGCTACCTGTTCGCCCGGCCGATGCCCGCCGCCGACTTCGCCCGGTACCTGGCAGGAACCCCGGCGGCGGGGACAGGCTGATGGACGACCCGGTTCCGGCCCCCGACTACCGCGCCCTGTTCGAGGGCGCCCCCAACCTCTATCTCGTCCTGTCGGCGGACCTCAAGATCGTCGCCGTCAACGACGCCTATTGCCGGGCGACCATGGTGCGCCGGGAGGCCATCCTCGGGCGTCCCCTGTTCGAGGTCTTTCCCGACAACCCCGACGACGGCTCGGCGACCGGAACCCGCAACCTGCGCGCCTCGCTCGACCGCGTCCTGGCGCTCCGGCGTCCCGACGCCATGGAGGTGCAGAAGTACGACATCCCGCGCCCGGACACGGAGGGCGGCGGGTTCGAGGAGCGCTACTGGAGCCCCCTCAACACCCCGGTCCTCGACGGCGCCGGCGAGGTCGCCTGGATCATCCACCGCGTCGAGGACGTCACCGAACTGGCCCGGCTGCGCAGCCGGGGCTCGGACTTCGACATCCTCCATCTCCAGCAGGCCAACACGATCACCCATCTCCGCGACGCCAACCGGGTCCTGGCCCGGCGCGACGCGGAGAACGCGGAATTGCAGCGCAGCCTGCTGCGCCGCTCGCAGGAACTGCAGCGCAGCGAACTGCGGCTCGGCGGCTTCCTCGCGGCGATCCCCGACGCCGTCATCATCGTCGACCAGCGCGCCTGCATTCGCTTCGCCAGCGATCGCGTCCGCACCATGTTCGGCCACGCCCCCGCCGACCTGATCGGCCAACCCATCACGGTGCTGCTGCCGGAGCGCTTCCGCGGCCGCCACGAGGCCTTCGTCCAAGCCTACATGGGCGCGCCGGCCGCGCGCGACATGCGCACGGGCGGCGACCTCCATGCGCTGCGCGCGGACGGCGAGGAGTTCCCGGTCGAGATCCGCCTCAATCCCGACCGCATCGGCGACGAACTCTTCGTCATCGCCGCGATCCGCGACATCACCGACCGGCGGATCGTCGAGATGCAGCTCCGCCAGGCCCAGAAGATGGAGGCGGTCGGCAACCTGACCGGCGGCCTCGCCCACGACTTCAACAATCTGCTCGGCGTCATCATCGGCAATCTCGACCTGCTGTCGGAACGCGAATCCGTCGACCGGGAAGCCGTCGAGCTGGCGCAGGAAGCGCTGGAGGCGGCGATGCGCGGGGCCGACCTGACCCAGCGCCTGCTCGCCTTCGCCCGCCGCCAGCCACTGCAGCCCAGGCGCATCGACCTGCCGGAGCTGGTGACCCGGATCGCCCGACTGCTGAGCCGGACGCTCGGCGAGAACATCGAGATCAAGCTCGACCTCGATGCCGGTACCTGGCCGGTCGTCGTCGATCCGGCCCAGCTCGAGGCGAGCCTCGTCAACATCGCCAACAACGCCCGCGATGCGATGCCGCGCGGCGGCACGCTGCTGATCGCGACCAGCAACCGCCGGCTCGACGCCGACTACGCCCTGCAGCACCCGGACGTGCGGCCGGGCCAGTATGCGATGATCGAAATGAGCGACACCGGCACCGGCATGGCGCCCGACATCGTCGAGCAGATCTTCGAGCCCTTCTTCACCACCAAGGACCAGGGCAAGGGCACCGGCCTCGGCCTCAGCATGGTGTTCGGCTTCATGAAGCAGTCGGGCGGCCACATCCACGTCTACAGCGAGGTCGGCGTCGGAACCACCTTCCGCCTCTTCCTGCCCCCGGCGCTCGTCGCCGGCGACACGGTTCCCGTAGACGCGCCGTCCCCTCCCGAACGCGGCGGCACGGAGCGCGTCCTGATCGTCGAGGACAATCCCGGCCTGAGCCGGGTCGCCGCCCGCCAGCTCGCCGAGCTCGGCTACGGTGTCCTCACCGCGGCCGACGGCGCCGCGGCGATGGAAGTGCTGGCACGCGAGCCGGTCGACATCCTGTTCACCGACATCGTCATGCCCGGCGGCATGAGCGGCTACGACCTCGCCCAGATGGTCCGCGCGCAGTGGCCGGGCGTCCGCATCGTGCTCACCTCCGGCTTTCCGGACGGCAAGCTCTCCGCCGCCGACAGCGCCGGCCACGGCCTGCCCCTGCTGACCAAGCCCTACCGCAAGGCCGACCTCGCGCGGATCCTGCGCGAGGTGATGGACGAGTGAGCGGCGGGACGTCGGCCGCCCCGGCCTGCCCCCCTACGCCGCGGCCGGCATGCCGCGGAGCGCCGCCATGCTGGCGAGCGTCTGGATGCAGGCCGCCGCGACCTCCTCCCCCTTGACGACGAAATGATCGAGGAAGAAGCGGCGATGCTCCTCGTGCTCGTGGAAGCGCTGCGGCGTCAGCACCGCCGACAGCACGGGCACCTCGGTGTCGAGCTGGACCCGCATCAGGCCCGAGATCACGGCCTCGGCCACGAACTCGTGCCGGTAGATGCCGCCGTCGACGACGAAGCCGGCGCCGACGATGGCGGCGTAGCGGCCGCTCTTGGCGAGCAGCTTGGCCTGGAGCGGGATCTCGAAGGCGCCGGCCACCTCGAAAAGGTCGATTGCGTCGCGCGGATGGCCGGCGCGGGCCATGGCGGCGAGGAAGGAATCGCGGGCCCGGTCGACGATGTCGCGGTGCCAGCAGGACTGGACGAAGGCAATGCGCTGATTCATGCCGTGCTCCCGAAGCGAAGGGCCAGAACCGGGGCGCACGGGACAGAACGCGCGGGCACGCTGCCGGGAATCGGTCCCCGACCGCGCGACGCACGGCTCACCCGTTCTCTTTCATCCGGACTGTGACCGTCGGCCCGGGAATCGCACCCGATCTGCTGACCCCGGCCATGGCGACACGGCCGGGCGCTCGCGGGCTTCGGGCCGGCCATGCCGACCCGTTACCGCCGGTGGGGACTTCCGCCCCGCCCCGAGAACGCTCGCCGCCGGTCGACCCGGCAGCCCAACCGGTCTAGCGGAGGCCGGGCCGGCGGGTCAACCGCCGAGCACCGCGGCGAAGGCCGCGATCGCGCGGTCGATGCCGGCGCGGTCGACGTCGAGGTGGGTCACGGCGCGGATGCTGGTCGGCCCGAGCGCACCCATGACGATGTCGCGGTCCTTGAGGGCGGCGACGAGATCGGTGGCGCCGCGGCCGGTGCCGGCGACGTCGATATAGACCATGTTGGTCTCGACCGCGGCGCGATCGACCGCCAGCCCGGGCAGGTCCGCGAGGCCGTCGGCAAGGCGGCGGGCGTTCTCGTGGTCCTCGGCCAGACGATCGACATGGTGGTCGAGGGCATGGAGGCCGGCGGCAGCCACGATCCCGGCCTGGCGCATGGCGCCGCCCCAGCGATGCTTGAGGCGCCACGCCTCCTCGATGAAGTCGCGGCCGCCGGCGAGCACGGCACCGACCGGGCAGCCGAGCCCCTTGGTCAGGTCGATCCACACGCTGTCGCAGGCGCGGCCGTACTCGGCCGCCGGAGTGCCCGAGGCGACGACGGCGTTCAGCAGCCGCGCGCCGTCCATGTGGACCGCGAGCCCGCGCCGGCGGGCGGCGGCGGCGACGTCCGCGACGGTGGCGAGCGGCCAGACGGTGCCGCCGCCGAGATTGGCGGTGTTCTCGATCGAAACCAGCCGCTGGCGCGGCGAGTGACGGGTCAGCGCCCGGGTCGCGGCATCGACGTCGGCGCCGGTGAAGACGCCGCGCCGGCCGGGCAGGGTGCCGATCAGGACGCCCGCCAGCGCGCCGGGCGCACCGGCCTCGAAATGGATGAGGTGCGAGGTGACGTCGGCCAGCACCTCGTCGCCCGGGCGGCAATGGACGGCGATCGCGATCTCGTTGCACATCGTCCCGGACGGCAGGAACAGGGCCGCCTCCTGCCCGAGGAGCGCCGCCACGCGCTCGCACAGCGCGTTGACCGAGGGGTCCTCGCCGCGCTGCTCGTCGCCGACCGGCGCCTCGGCGATGGCACGGCGCATGGCGGCCGTCGGCCGCGTCTGGGTGTCGCTGTAGAGGTTGACGACGCTCATCGGGGCACTCCGGCGGCAGGAACGGGCTTGGCGGGCGGCGGCACCGGGCGCGCCGGCTCGGGCCGCGCCGGGGTCGCCGCGGAAGCCCCGGGTCGGAGCAGACGGTCGGCCCGGAGCGACCGGCCCGGCACCCAGATCGCCTGGGCGCGCTCGGCCGGCGCGCCCTGCTCCTGGTGCTGCACGAGCGCGAACGGAATGTCGATGCGCTGGCGCGTGCCTCCGTCGGTCTGGAAGCGGATCGGGCCGCGGGTGCCGGTAGCGGGAGCGGCATCCATGGCGCGGACCAGCGCCGTGGCGTCCGTCGAACGGGCGCGGCGCAGGCCGTCCACCAGCAGGAAGACCGCATCCGCCCCCTGGTGGAAGAGCCGCGTCTCCGGCAGGTCGGTCGGCAGTGCGCGCCGGACCGCCTCGCCGCGCGCGGTCACCGGGATCGCCGGATGGTGCAGCGCCACCGACAGGAGCAGCCGCCCGGATTCGCGCGCGTCCTCCCAGAAGGCCGCCGAATCGGCGATGCCGGCGGCGTCGAGGACGAGCGTGCGCGCCGTCGGCGCGATGCCGGCCTGACGCAACTGGCCGAGGAAGCGGGCGCCCGCCGCGCCGCCCTGGACCGCGAACACGAGGTCGGGCGGATCGCGCCGGAGCGGCGCGGCCGCGGCCGGCCCGCGCTGGGCGGGGTCGAAGGGAACGAAGGCCGCCGGGACCGGCGGTTCGAGGGCCGCCAGCGCCACCTTCAGGGGCTCCGCCCGCGCCTCGGCGCCGCGGTCGGTCACGGGCGCGGTGAGCGCCACCCGCGTCGCCGCGAGGGCAGCCGCCGACCGCGCCAGCATTGCCGGAACCGTCCGCGCGTCGGGGGCGATGTGGAAGACGGCGGCGACGCCCGGCACGCGCAGCCCGGCGTCCCAGCCGTTGACGTTGACGAAGGGCCGCTCGGCGCGGGCGGCGGCGGCGATCTGGGCCGGCGCCGTCGCCGACACCTGGCCGCCGATCAGCGCCACCGCCCGGCCGTCGGCGAGGAGGCGCCCGGCCGCCTCGCCGGCCCCGGGCAGGGTGCCGCGGTCGTCGGCGAAGACGACCTGCACCGGATGGGCCTTGCCGGCCTCCTCGGCGTTGGCGGCCTGGACCGCCGCCTCGATGCCGGCGCGGATCAGCGCCGCCGGAAAGGCGGCCGGCGCCGGCGTCTCGCTGAGGACGACGGCGATGGTGACGGGGTCGGCGGCGCCGGCCGGGGGCGACAGGGCGAGCGCGGCGGCGAGCGCGGCCGCGGCCGGGATGCGATGGGACATCACGCGCCGGGACGCGCCCGGCCGATGGCACGACTCAGAAGCATGACCGGCAAGATACCGGCGAGCACGATGGCAAGCGAGGCCGTCGAGCTTTCTGCCAGCCGCTCGTCCGAGGCGAGGCGATAGGCGCGGATCGCGAGCGTGTCGAAATCGAAGGGCCGCACGATGAGGGTGGCGGGCAATTCCTTCATGACGTCGACGAAGACGAGCAGGGCGGCGGTCAGCAGGCCACCGCGCAGCATCGGCAGGTGGACGCGCCACAACGTGCCGCGCGGCCCCTGCCCCAGCACCCGCGCCGCCTGGTCGATATGGGGGGTGACCTTGGCGAGGCTCGCCTCGGCGGCGTTGAAGGCGACGGCCAGGAAGCGCACGAGGTAGGCGATCAGCAGGGCCCCGGCGGTGCCGCTGAAGAGGAGCCCGGTCGAGACGCCGAGCGTGCGCCGCGCCCAGGCGTCGACCGCCGTGTCGAAGGCGCCGAAGGCGATCAGCACGCCGACCGCGACGACGGCGCCCGGCATGGCATAGCCGAGGGTGGCGACGCCGACCGCGGTGCGCACCAGCCGGCCGGGCGCCAGCCGGGCGGCATAGGCGAGCAGGACCGCGACCGCCACCACCAGCAGCGCCGCCATGCCGCCGAGCAGCAGACTGTTGCGGGCGAAGCCGAGGAACTGGCGGCCGAGCAGCGGGTCGCCACCCTCGATCGCCATGTGCAGCAGGACCCCGCCCGGCACGGCGAAGCCGAGCAGGATCGGCAGGGCGCAGGCGGTCGCCGCCAGCAGGCCGCCGGCCGTGCCGAGGCGGCGCTCGGGCAGGCTGCGCCAGCGCGACGTGGTGTGGTGGAAGCGGGCCTGCCCGCGCGACCAGCGCTCGACGACGACGAGGAGCGCGACGAACGCCACCAGCAGCGCCGAGAGCTGGGCGGCCGCGACGGGCGTGCCGAGCGCGAACCAGGTGCGGTAGATGCCGGTCGTGAAGGTGTCGATGCCGAAATGCTGGACGGTGCCGAACTCGGCCAGCGTCTCCATCAACGCCAGCGCCACCCCGGCGACGATGGCCGGCCGGGCGAGCGGCAGCGCCACCCGCCGGAACATCTGCCACTGGCCGCAGCCGAGCGTGCGGCTGACCTCGAGGACGCAGACCGACTGCCCGAGAAAGGCCGCGCGCGCCAGGAGGTAGACGTAGGGATAGGCGGCCAGCGTCAGCACGAAGATCGCCCCGCCGAGCGAGCGGATCTCCGGGAACCAGTAGTCGCCACGGCTCCAGCCGGTCCCGTCGCGGAGCGCCGTCTGCAGCGGGCCGACGAACTGCAGGAAGTCCGCGTAGGCGTAGGCCATGACGTAGCCGGGCGCCGCCAGCGGCAGCAGGAGCGCCCATTCGAAGACGCGCCGGCCGGGAAACCGGTACATGGTGACGAGCCAGGCGGTGGCGGTGCCGATGACGAGGGTGCCGCAGCCGACCCCGGCGGCGAGCCACAGGCTGTTGGCGACGTAGCGCGGCAGCACCGTCTCCACCAGATGGGCCCAGACGCCGTCCGAGGAGGCGAACAGGTTGGCGAAGACGGCCAGGAGCGGCACGCTGACGATGGCCGCGACCAGCATGGCGATGCCGGCCCAGGTCCCGGTGCCGGATCGGGACTGCGGCCGGCGCCTGGCGTGCACGAGGCCGGCGGGCGGACCGGACAGGATGGCGTCGGTCAAGCGGAAGCCCCGGAGGGAGATGGAGCGCAGCTGCGAATGCGGATCATGGTCGCGGTCGCACGGAATGTGTCACGTTCTACCGCCGATGGCCATGGGTGCATCGGGTCATTCGGTCGCACTCTGCCCCTTTTCAGGGCAGGATGACCGGCCTTATATACGAGGAGATATGACGACTTTGGTCGAGGATCGCCCCGCACCGCTGATCGACCCGTTCGCCCGGGCGATCTCCTACCTGCGCGTGTCGGTGACGGACCGCTGCGACTTCCGCTGCCTCTACTGCATGGCCGAGGACATGACCTTCCTGCCGAAGGCCGAGGTCCTGAGCCTGGAGGAGCTGGATCGGCTGTGCAGCGCCTTCGTGCGCCTCGGCGTGCGCAAGCTGCGCATGACCGGCGGCGAGCCGCTGGTGCGCCGCAACGTCATGAGCCTGTTCCGCGGGCTGTCGCGACACCTCCGGTCCGGCGACCTCGACGAGCTGACGGTGACGACGAACGGCAGCCAGCTCGCCCGGCACGCGGCCGAACTGGCGGATTGCGGCGTGCGGCGGATCAACGTCTCGATCGACACGCTCGACCCGGCGAAGTTCGCCGCCATCACCCGCTGGGGCCGGCTCGAACAGGTGCTGGAGGGCCTGGCGGCCGCCAAGGCCGCGGGCCTCGCGGTCAAGATCAACGCCGTCGCCCTGAAGGGCGTGAACGACGACGAGTTCGACCGGCTGATCGCCTGGTGCGGCGACGAGGGCTTCGACCTCGTGCTCATCGAGGTCATGCCGATGGGCGAGATCGGCGGCGAGGTGCGGCTCGACCAGTACCTGCCGCTCTCGATCGTCCGCGCCCGGGTGCAGCAGAACTGGACGCTCGACGAGACCGACTACCGGACCGGCGGCCCCGCCCGCTACTACACGGTGCGCGAGACCGGGCGGCGGATCGGCTTCATCACCCCCCTCACCCACAATTTCTGCGAAAGCTGCAACCGCGTCCGCCTGACCTGCACCGGCACGCTCTACATGTGCCTCGGCCAGGAGGATGCGGCCGACCTTCGGGCGCCCCTCAGGGCGAGCGACGACGACGGCGTGCTGGAGACGGCGATCCGCGCCGCCATCCGTCGCAAGCCGAAGGGCCACGACTTCGTCATCGACCGCCGGCGCCGCGGCCCGGCCGTCTCCCGCCACATGAGCGTGACCGGCGGCTGACCCGCCTCAGAGATCGCAGAGGCGCGGCCGCGCCGGATCGGACGTGACGACGAGGCGGCAGGTGTCATAGCCGAGGTCGGCCAGCCGTGCCCGGAACTGGCGCACGGTCTCGGGCGGCAAAGTCGGGGTCCGCGACAGGATCCAGGCATAGTCGCGCGACGGGTGCCCGACCACCGACCAGCGGTAGTCCGGGTCGAGCGCCACGATCCAGTAGGCGCCGCCCGCCAGCCACACGGGCAGGCCGAGGACGGAGACGAAGGTCACCTCGAGCCGTCCTTCGCCGGGAGCGCCGGTGGTGCGCGCCGTCCCGGTCGCCTCCCGCAGCCGGCCGTCCGCCTCGCGGCAGCGGTTGACGACGGCGATCCGGTCCCCCGCGAGCGGCCGGTAGAGGGCGCGCGTGTCGGATGCGCAGTCGCGCTGGAACCATGCCGGGATCGTCGCGATCTCATGCCATTCGCCGGCATAGCGGCCGAGATCGACGCGCTCGACCACCGGCATCTGCCGTCCGCCACCGGCGCAGGCCGCCAGCCCGACCATCGCCCACCCCGCCACCGCCGCCCGCCACATCGTCGCTCTCCCTTCTCGCCCGCCTGCCGCTATACGGACGCCCGCCCGGCGCGGATCGTTCCGCGACCATTGGGACCTTCGAGAAGCCGCCGCCTTTGGCTAGACTGCCTGCCCTCCGCCCGGGGGCGCCAGGCCGGCTGCCCCCGGCGCAACGACAAACCTGCATCCCGAGGAACTCGCCGTGCCGAGCTCAAAGACAGTTCTCATCGACCGCCATCCGGGCCGCTCGAGCCAGACGATCGGGCTCGCGATCGAGCTCGGCACCGATCCCGACCTCATCCACGAGCCGTCGGTCGGCGTCGTCGGCACCAAGGGCGACAGCCAGTGCTATCTCGGCGTGATGGCGAAGGTCGATGCGATCCATGCCCGGCTCAAGGACCGGATCGGCAAGGGCCCGGGCCAGCTCCGCCTCCGCCTCGTCCAGCCCGAATACACGATCGCGACCTCGGACGGCATCCGCAACGGCACCCGCGAGATGCGCTATTCGCTGATCGGCCGCGAGGTCACCCACGACGCGCTGTGCGAGCATCTGGAGGCGACCGGGCTCGCCGGCACCATCGCCGTCGTCGCCTGCGACAAGCCGCCGGTCGGCACGCTGGCCGCACTTCTCGAGCACAATCAGCCGGCGATCATCATGTCGGACGGCCCGATCCATCCGGGCCACGACCCGAACACCGGCGAGGCGCTCGACATCGTCAGCGCCTACCAGGTGGCCGGCCACCCCGACGCTGCCTATCGCCACCACATCTCCTGCCATGCCTGCCCCGGCATCGGCAGTTGCGGCGGCATGTTCACCTACAACACCATGCAGACCTTCATCGGCGTCGTCGGCATGCAGCCGCTGCACATGGTGGCGCCGGCCTCCGACGACCCGCGGCGGCTGTCGGAGTTTCCGGGCGAACTGGTCGACCATCTCGCCCGCCTGATCGAGACCGACCTCAAGCCGCGCGACATCGTCGTCCGGGATTCCCTGCGCAACGCGGTGATCGTGGCGATGGCGATCGGCGGCTCGACCAACGTCACCCTGCATGCGCCCGAGATCGCGCGGGCGGCCGGCTATGCCGACTTCTGGAAGGAGGTCATGACGCCGGAGGAGTTCAACCACCTGTCGCAGCACGTCGTCCCGGTGCTGACCGACGCCCGCCCCTACGGCAAGTATTCGATGGTCGACATCGATGCCGTCGGCGGTGTGCAGGTGATCGTCCGCGAACTGCTGGAGGCGGGCCTCCTGAACGGCGAGGTCCTGACCTGCACCGGCGAGACGCTGGCCGCCCAGGTCGCCCGCCTCGGCGCCGGGCGCGCCGACGGCCGGGTGATCCACCCGGTCGCCAAGCCCTACAAGCCGACCGGCGGCCTGCGCGTGCTGGGTGGCAACCTGTCGCCCGACTTCTCGGCGATCCTCAAGCTGGCCGGGGTCGAGGGAGGGCTCGAGAACAACGTCTTCCGCGGCCGGGCGCGGGTGTTCGAGGGCGAGCAGGCACTGCTGCAGGCGCTCGACCACGCGCCCGGGGACTTCCAGAACCACGACATGATCATCGTGCGCTACGAGGGGCCGAGCGGCGCGCCCGGCATGCCGGAGATGCTGGACCCGACCTCGCGCATCACCACCCTCTGCCGCGAGCGCGGCATCGTCGTGGCGCTGATGACCGACGCCCGCTTCTCCGGCGGCTCGGTCGGCCTCGTCATCGGCCATGTCGGGCCGGAAGCCGCCCTCGGCGGTCCGATCGCCTTCATCGAGGACGGCGACGAGATCGTGGTCGACCTCAACACCAGCGAACTGAACTGCACCGCGCTCCAGGACCCGGCGACGCTGGCGCGGCGCAAGGCGGCGTGGGAGCAGGCGGTCGCCGGCAATGGCGGCATCCATCCCAACTGCGGCATCGCCGATACCCGGCTCCTGCACCGCGCCCGCCACATGGCGGTCCCGGCGACCCGCGGCGGCGGGCTCCACCCCAACCGCGAGGTCTGGGTGCGCGACCCCCGCCCGGCCGAGCGCTCGGGCTTCGTGCCGAAGAACGCGCATCGGCCGGAGGTCGCCAAGGCGTTCTGAGCGGCCGCACGCGCGGCAATCGGGCGAGCCCCGCCGGCACTGCCGGCGGGGCTCCGTCGTTTCGCGGCGTCATGCCCGGTCGGGCAGCCCCGCCGACGGGGCACCGACCGTCCACTTTCTCCTTGGGCAGAACACGCCCAGCGCAGCGGGCGGTCGAGGGACGCTGGAACGGCCGGGCCGGTTTCGACGCGGCGCACGCGCCCTCCCGCGCTTGGGCAACCGGGCGCCGGACCCGGTCTCATACCCAGTCCGGCGGATGCGGAACGACCCCGTCATCGATGCCGTTGCCTCCCTCGACTTCGCTCGTTTTCTCATCCCGAGCGAAGGCGAGGGACGCACGGACGCCGGCCGGCACCATGAGTCGTGGAACTGCGGACCCGGTCTCAGTGCCCTTCGACGGTGACCTCGGTCGTCACCGAGTTGGCGATGAAGCAGAGCTCGTGGCTCTCGTGGTGCAGGGCGGCGACGATCCCGGGCGGCGGATCACCGCCGGCGAAGGCGATCTCCGGCCGCAGGATGACCCGCGTCATGGCCAGCCGGCCGGCGGCATTCTTCTCCATGTGCCCGACGGCGCGGTCGCGGTAGCGGTCGACGACGAGGCCGCGCTTCTGCGCGAGGTGCAGGAAGAAGAGCATGTGGCAGCTCGACAGGGCGGCGACGAACGCCTCCTCCGGGTCGACGGCCTCGGCGACGGAATAGGGGGTCCGGACGACATGCGGCGAAGACGACGCCGGCACCTCCGCGCCGCCGTCGAACCGCCAGCGATGGCCGCGGCTGTAGCGGCCGTCGGCAAAGACCTGGTCGCCGCGCTCCCACAGGACGTCGGCTTCATAGCTGCTCATGCTGCACCTCCGGGGCGCGGCATAGGCTGCGGCGGCGGCCCGGCTCTATCCGGAACTTGCGCGGCGCGGAGGCGCGCCGTTTGCTCCGGCTACGGCGTGGCGCGGGCCGAGAGCTGGGCCAGGATCGTGTTGGTCTTGGGAACCAGCATGTAGTACTGGCCCGACGCGTTGGTCGCCAGCGCCCGGCCGCGGGCCTCGTCGCCATGCCCCCAGAAGACGTCGCCGCGCACCGGACCCGAGATGGCGCCGCCGGTGTCCTGGGCGACGACCAGCCGCCGCACCTCGTCGCCGCCCGGACCCTTCGGGACGTGCAGCCACAGCAGCGAGCCCAGCGGCACATGGCGCGGGTCGACCGCGAGGCTGCGCCCCGCCACCAGCGGCACGCCCTGGGCGCCGACCGGGTTCTTGCCGTCGCGCAGCTTGAAGAACACCTGGCTCGGGTTGTAGTTCATCGCCGCCTGCCGGCGGGCCGGGGGCAGCCGCTCGAGGTAGCGGCGCAGGGACTCGAACGAGCGGTCGGCGATGGCGCCCTTGCGGCTCAGCACCGCCGTCAGGTCGACGAAGCGGTGGCCGTTCTGGCCGGCATAGCCGATGCCGACGACGCTGCCGTCGTCCATGTGGACGCGGCCCGAGCCCTGGATCTCGAGGACGTAGGCGTCGAACTCGCTGTCGACCCAGAGCAGCGGCTTCACGCCCTTGCCCAGCGCGCCGCGGGCGATCTGGGCGCGGGTCGGCAGGGTCTTGCCGCCGGGACGCCCCGGATAGCCGTAGATCGGCACGTTGTAGCGCTGGGAGGGCTTGCGCGAGCCGCGGAGCTGCGCCTCGTAGTAGCCGGTGAAGCGGCCGTTGCCGCCGTTCTCGGTCTCGACCTTGACCGGGGTGAACCATTGCTCGAAGAAGCGGCGGGCCGCGCCCTGGTCGTCGGGCGGCAGCGCGGCGGCGGCGAGGCAGACGTCGACCCAGTCGTCCGGGGTGGCGTCGACGCCGATCGCCAGCATGCGCTGATGGGAGAGGACCCCGCAGGAATTGAGCAGCGCCGGGATGGCCTCCGCCTGCTGGTCCTGGGACCAGCCGGGGAGGATGTTGGGGTTGACCGCGGTCCGGGGTGCCCGGCGCGGCGACGACGATCGCAGGATCTCGTCCAGTTCCTCGACGGTGCTCTCCGGCGGCTCGTAGGCCAGCGTCGCGGACGGCACCGACGGTACCGAGGTCTGCACCGCGGCCGGCTGCCCATCCATGGCGCAGGCCGCCAGGGTCATGACCAGAGCCAGCGTCCCCGCACCGGCCCGAAGTCGACGAACGAGCGCCGCGCGGCGCGTCTTGGCTGGCACCAAGCCCCCCTTTCCGTCGCCCCTCGGCGACGCCCCCTTTGATCCGATTCCCCGCCACCGGACGTCGCGATTTCCCCGACCGCGAGCCGGCTCGGCAGAGAGTTAGCCGTCGTGGAA
Source organism: Allostella sp. (assembly GCF_041913585.1). NCBI lineage: Bacteria > Pseudomonadati > Pseudomonadota > Alphaproteobacteria > Rhodospirillales > Allostellaceae > Allostella > Allostella sp. Next base: position 5,881 of record NZ_JAYSFE010000065.1, on the reverse strand, counting down.
TCCGGAAGTCAACCCGGGCGGTCCGCCCCGAGGCTTCTCAACCGGCGATGATGACGGCCGGCGCCGCGGCCGAAGCGGTCGACCGCCGCCCGGCAGAGCAGCGCCCAGGCGGTGCCGAGACACCAGCCGGCCAGCACGTCGCTCGGCCAGTGGACGCCGAGATAGACGCGGCTCGCGCCGACGAGGCCGGTCAGCCCGATGCCGACGGCGAGCACGAAGCGCCGCAGTGCCGGGCGTGACTGGATGCGGGCGAGCAGACCCGCCAGCGTCAGGTAGACCACCGCCGACAGCATGGCGTGACCGCTCGGAAAGCTCGCCGTGTGGATCTCGGCGAGATGGGCCACGAGTTCCGGCCGCGGCCGATCGAACGCGAGCTTGAGGACCGTCGAGAGGACGATCCCGCCGATCCCCGAAAGCCCGACCAGCAGCACCGCGACCGGCTGGCGCAGCAAGGCCAGGTGGCCCGCCGCCACCAGGAGGACGATGGCCAGGACGGCATGGCTGCCGAGGGCGGTCACGTCCCGGAAGAAGATCTCGAGCCAAAGCGGACCGCGCGGATCGGCACGGTCCATGGGATCGCGGAGCGCGAGCAGCAGCCCTTCGTCGAGGCCGCGGAGATGGCCGCCCCCGCCGCCGACGAGCAGCACCAGGGCGAGCGCGCCGGCGAGGCTGGCGAAGAGCGCCGTCATCGACGCGGAACCGGAGGGAGGCGATCGCATCGGCGGTCCGGACAGGGGCAAAGGCCAGGGAGCGGTGGAACCGGACGCCGGCTCCGGCGATTGTAGCCCGTCGTCCGGCCATCGTGCGCCGGGAGCCAACGCCAGCCGGAGAGCCACGTTCCCCATGAGCGCATCCGCCCCGCCGGCGCGCAAGGCGTTGCTGATCGTCAATGCCCGCTCGCGCAGCGGCCGAAGCGCGCTCGACGGCCCGCGCTCGGTGCTGGCCGCGGCCGGCATCGCCATCGTCGACGGCCCAAGCGGCGACGGCCCAGGCGGCGGCGGTCCGGGCGGCGACGGCTTCGATGCGGCCGCGGCGATCCGCGCCCATGCCGCCGACGGGATCACGGAAGTCCTGGTCGGCGGCGGCGACGGGACGATGAACGCCGCCGCGCCCGGCCTCGTCGCGACCGGGCTGCCGCTCGGCATCCTGCCGCTCGGCACCGCCAACGACCTCGCCCGCTCGCTCGACATCCCGACCGACCCCGTCGCCGCCGCCCGGATCATCGCCGCCGGGCACCGGCGGACGATCGACCTCGGCCAAGTCAACGACCGCTACTATTTCAACGTCGCCAGCATCGGCTTCAGCGCCGTGCTGGCGCGCGAACTCTCGGCCGAGGCCAAGCGGCGCTGGGGCGTGCTCGGCTACGCCATCACCGCCTTCCGCCTGCTGCGCCGAATGCGTCCCTTCACCGCCACCATCACCCACGACGGCGGGCAGATGCGGTCGCGCACCATCCAGGTCGCGGTCGGCAACGGACGGCACTACGGCGGCGGCTTGACCGTCGACGCCGAGGCACGGCCCGACGACGGCATGCTCGACGTCTACAGCCTGGAGATCGACCACTGGTGGCGCCTGATCGCGCTGGCGCCGGCGCTTCGCCGCGGCACGCACGGCACCTGGAGCGACGTCCGCACGCTGCGGACGACGGGCTGCACGATCGCGACGCGGCGGCCGATGCAGGTCAACGCCGACGGCGAGATCGTGACGACGACGCCCGCGCGCTTCCGCGTCCATCCGGCTGCGGTCCAGATCTTCGCCCCACCCGCCGCGCCGTGACCGCCGCCCCCCACACCCTCAGTCGGGCGGCGGATCGAGCGCGGCATAGACGTCGCCCGAGTTGGCGCGCTGCGGCAGGTCGGCGATCCACGCCGCCATTGCCGCACGCGACCGCCACCCGCCGGCATCGAGCCGCTGGCTCTCGCCGAGCGCGGCCGCGTAGCGATAGGGACCGAGGGCGGCGACGCGGTCGAGGGCGGCGAACGCGACGTCGCGCTGGATGGTCGTGAACTCGAACGACAGGGCCGGCAGGGGCCGCGACAGACCGGCCAGCGCCTCGGCCTCGAAGCCCTCGACGTCGATCTTGACGAAGGCCGGCGGCCCGTGCCGGGCGACCAGCGCGTCGAGCGTGGTGACCGGCACCTCGACCGCGGCGTCCCAGTTCTGCCCTTCCCAGCCTGCGGCGCCGGCGGCGGCGCGGATGAAGTCGGCCGAGGCGGTGGAGACGGTGGGATTGGCGCGGTTGACGCGCAGGGTCACCCGCCCGGCCGCCGCTCCGACCGCCACCGGCTCGATCGCCACCTGCCGGTCGCGGCCGTAGAGCAGGCGCAGCACCGCGGCCAGCGGCGGCTGCGGCTCGACCGCGACCACCCGGCAGCCGAGGCGGCGGAACGAGGCGATGCGGTCGCCGACATGGCTGCCGACATCGAAGACGAGGTCGCCCGGTCGCACGAAGCGCGCATGCAGCCGGTCCATCGCCCGCCGGCGCTCGCGGCCGCGATAGTAGATGGCGAGCGAGCGCAGGATGCCCCGCGCCTGGCGCAGCCCGTCGCCGATCCGGGTCATCGGCCGGCCGCCGGCGCCAGCGCGGCGAGCCCGGCCGCGACCAGTTCCGGCGGCGGCGCCGTCTCCTCCGGCAGGCGGCAGAAGCCGACCCGCGCCGCCCAGCGGCCGAGCCGCGGCACCGAGGTCGCGACCGCGAAGGGAACCGCCAAGAGCAGGCCCGCGAGCCCGAGCTGGCCCCAGGCCCAGGCCTCCCAGGAGCCGGCCAGGAAGACGGCGGTGCCGACGGCGCCTGCCAGCGTCTGCCGCCACAGGGTCCGGAGCGCGACCGCCCAGGGCACGGCGTGGTCGGCGCGCGCCTGGCCCGTCCACCCGGCGCGGCGGCGGAACGGCAGGCCGAGCATGAAGAGGGTGTGGGCGAGCGTGGTGATCGGGAAGAGCAGCAGGGAGAAGACGAACTCGGCCGCGAACCCGGCGAGGAACCGCGGCGCGCCGCCGAAGCTGCGGCGCTCGTCGCGATGCAGCAGCACGTCGATCGCGGTCGCGAACTTGGGCGCGAAGACGAAGACGAGGACGATGGCGAGCAGCGCCGGCCCGAGGACGGGGTCGAAGATCGCCGCCCCCTCGGGCTGCGTCGCGCTGCGCCAGGCGAGGACGGCGAAGAAGGCGGTCCAGGCCGGCGCGCCGAAGAACATCAGCATGGCCAGCCAGAGATGGAAGCGGCTTCCCGGCAGCAGGCCCGGCATCCCGACGAGGCGGACATACTGCATGTTGCCGAGGCACCAGCGCAGGTCGCGGCGCACGAACTCGACCAGTGTCGGCGGGTTGGCCTCCCAGCTTCCGCCTTCCTCCGGCAGGACGCGCACCTCCCAGCCGGCGCGGCGCATCAGCGCCGCCTCGATCTGGTCGTGGCTCAGCACGTCGCCGCCGAAGGGCGGCCGGCCGGAGAGACGGGGAATGTGGCAGTGGCGGGTGAAGGGCGCCACCCGGATGATGGCGTTGTGCCCCCAGTACGGGCCGCAATCGGCCTGCCAGGCGGCGGAGCCCAGGGTGTAGGAGCGCATGCCGAGCCGCATGCCGAACTGGAAGAGGCGGGCGAAGAGGCTGGTCGAGGGCATCCCCGTCACCAGCGTCTGGACGATGCCGAAGCGCGGGTTCGCCTCCATGATCCCGACGAGGCGGCGGATGGCGTCGGCCGACATGATGCTGTCGGTGTCGAGCGTCACCATGAACGCGTACTCGCCGCCCCAGCGCAGGCAGAAGTCGCGGATGTTGCCGGCCTTGAAGCCTTCGTTGGCGGTGCGCCGGCGATAGGTGACGGGATGGCGCGCCGCGATCGCCGCGGCCAGGGCCTCCTCGGCGGCGGCGATGTCGGGCCGGTCGGTATCGCTCAGCACGAAGGCGTGGAACTGGTCGCGATGGCCGCCCTGCGCCAGGTCCGCCATCAGGCGCGACAGGGCGCCGAAGGCCCCCGCCGGGTCCTCGTTGCGGACGCACATGAGGATCGCCGTGCGGCCGGCGGGCCGGCCGGCCGGCCGCGACGGACGGGCGAAGGGGGCGACGGCCGCCACGGCGTCCGCCGCCGTGAACCGCAGCCACAGGAAGATCGCGGCATTCCAGAAGCCGATCACGCCCCACGGGACGGTGACCACGAAGAGCAGCAGGATCGCGGCATCCCAGCCGTCGAAGCCGCCCGGGCGGAGGGCGGCCGCCGCCAGCCCGGCGAGCGCCAGTCCGCTCGCCATCGACACCGCCGCATAGAGCATCCGGCGCCGGGTGATGCCGCGCTCCGCGCCCGCGCCCGCCATCGTCGCGTCCCTCATTCGGCCGGCTCCGCCAGGATGTCGCGATGGCCGACGGTAAGCGCCAGCCTGCCCTCGTCCGCCTGCCGCCGCCGCCGCTCGGCCCAGGCGGCGACGGCCGCGGCCGCGGCCGGCGACTGCTCGGGCCCGGGCCGGGCGGGGCCGGCGCTCAACGCCGCCCGCATCGCGCGGGCGGCCGGGCCGATGCGCCAGTCGCTGCGCGCCGAGCGGACGCGCCAGCCGCGCCGCCGGAAGGCGGCGGCCACCCGCGGAACCGCGTCGGGACCGAGCGCCGGACCGCGGCCCAGCCCCTTCGGCCGCCGCTGATGGCGCCGGAACAGCCCTTCGACGAGGGCGTCGTCGGGGTCGGCGGGGGCCCAGCCGCCGCGGCCGTCGACCACCAGCGGCGCATAGAGCGGCAGGCCGCGGCGGACCAGCGCGGCGGCGAGCGCCTCGACCCAGCCGGCCGTCGCGAGGTCGAGGAGCGCGAAGGCCGTGACCGCGTCGGCGCCGCGATCGACGGCCGGCCACCATCGCCCGGAGAGATCGAGATGGAGTCCGCGGGCGCCCGGCGCGGCCGCCAGCGCGGCGGCCAGGAGGGCCGGGTCGCCCTCGACGAGGCACCAGCGCGCGGCCGGGCCGACGAGCGGCGCCAGTGCGCGCCGCGCCGCGCCGGTGCCCGCCCCGAGGTCGACGATCGCCGGGCCGGCCGGCAGCCGCCGGGCGAAGGCGCGCGCCAGCGCCGCCGAGCGCGCGGCGTCGTCGAAGGGCGCCCGCAGCGCCAGCCAGTCGGCGGAAAAGCCGCTCACCGTGCGAGCCTGGCGATGGCGGCCGCGAAGCGGCGGGCGGCCATGTCCCAGTCCGGCAGCGCCGCTCCGGCGGCCGCGGCGCCGGCCGTCAGGCGATGCCGCAACGCCGCGTCCGCAACGACGCGGCGCAGCGCGGCGGCCAGGGCGGCCGCGTCCCCCGGCGGGACCAGCAAGCCGGCCCCGTCCGGAACCGTTTCCGGCACCGCGCCGCCGGCCGCGGCGACCACCGGCAGCCCGACCCGCAGCGCCTCGGACAAGGCCATGCCGTAGCCCTCGTAGTGGGCGGGATGGACGAAGAGGTCGGCGCTCAGCCAATGGGCGGCGAGCGTCGCGTCGTCGACCTCGCCCGTGAAGCGGATGCGGTCGCCGAGGCCGCTGCGGGCCACCTGTTCCAGCAGGCAAGCGGTCAGGGCGGGATCGCGGTCGCTGGCGCCGACCGCGGCCAGGGTCCAGTCGAGATCGGCCATGGTCGCGAGGGCCGCCACCAGCAGGTCGTGGCCCTTGCGCGGCACCAGGGCCGCCACCGACAGCAGGCGCACCGGCCCCGGCGCCCGCCCCCGGGGGGCGGGCGGCGGGCGGTCGACGCCGGGCGGCACCGCCACCACGCGCCCGGCGGGCACCCCGTAGTCCCGGCCGAGCACGCGCCCGGTGAAGGCGCTGGTGACGACGATGCCGTCGACCCGCGCCAGCGCCGCCCGTTCGGCAAGGCGCAGTTCCGCCGCCGCCGCCGGCGCCAGCCCGGTCTCCTCGGCCAGCGGATGGTGGACGAGG
>NZ_JAYSFE010000064.1:0-27332 GCF_041913585.1 Allostella sp. | reverse complement strand
TCCACCAGCAGGCGCTGGCCTGGGCGGTCCGGGACAGCGTCGCCTTCCTGCCGCAGCCGCCCGACGACAGCCCGATGCCGCGCTACGTCCGCATGAAGTAGCGTCGGCCGCGACGGGGCCGGACCGTTTTTGCCTGTTCGGCGCGCGAATCCGGCCCCATAGTTCAACCAACCGCTCCGTCAGAACCGGATGAACCGGACGAGGAGCGTCCACCAGCACAGGGGCAAGGCATGACGAGACTGATGGCGGCGACCGCGGTCGCCCTTTCCTTGGCCGCCTACGGCATGGCCGAGGCCAAGACCTTCCGCTTCTCTTCGTCGGGCGACATCAACGGGCTCGACCCGCACGTCAACAACGAGGCGCCGACCAACGCGATGAAGAACAACGTCTACGAGACGCTGATCTTCCGCGACTACGAGCTGAAGCTGCTTCCGGCCCTGGCGACGGAATGGAAGCAGACCGATCCGACGACCTGGCGCTTCAAGCTGCGCGAGGGCGTGAAGTTCCACGACGGCACGCCGTTCACGGCCGACGACGTGGTCTTCTCGGTCAAGCGCAACCAGCACGAACAGGGCGGCATGCGCACGGCCTCGCTGACCATCAAGGAGGTCCGCAAGGTCGACGCCCACACGATCGAGATCCTGACCGAGGGACCGAACCCGATCCTCGACCAGGACCTGACCTCGCTCTTCATCATGTCGAAGCCGTGGGCGGAGAAGCACAACACGACGACCCCGGTCCGCGGCATCGTCGGCAACGAGAGCTACGCCAACACGCACACCAACGGCACCGGGCCCTTCAAGATCCTCGACCGGGTTCCCGACACCCGCACGGTGCTGGTCCCCAACCCCGACTGGTGGAACAAGAAGCCGGCGCACAACCTGACCCGGGTCGAGTTCCGGCCGATCGCCAACGCCGCCACCCGCGTGGCCGCGCTGCTGTCGGGCGAGGTCGACATGATGTACCCGGTGCCGCTCCAGGACATCCCGCGGATCGAGCGCACGGCCGGCATCAAGGTGCTCCAGGGGCCGGAACTGCGCGTCGTCTTCCTCGGCATGGACCAGTGGCGGCCGGAACTGCTCGACATGCCGGGCTCGGGCAAGAACCCGTTCAAGGACAAGCGGGTGCGCCAGGCCTTCTACCAGGCGATCGACGTCGACGCGATCAAGCGCGTCGTCATGCGCAACGTCTCGATCCCGACCGGGCAGATGGTCGGCCGCGGCGCCACCGGCTACTCCAAGGAACTGGAGAGCCGCTACCCGTTCGATCCGGACGGCGCCAAGAAGCTGCTGGCGGAGGCCGGCTATCCGACCGGGTTCACGGTGACGCTCGACTGCCCGAACGACCGCTACGTCAACGACGAGGCGATCTGCCAGGCGATCGTGCCGATGCTGGGACGGGTCGGCGTGACGGTGAAGCTGAACGCCCAGACCAAGTCCAAGCATTTCGACAAGATCGGGACGCGGTCCGGCAACAATACCAGCTTCTACATGCTGGGCTGGGGCACCTACGACGCCTATGACATGCTCTACAACATCGTCATGACGGTGAACGCCACGCCCGGCGCCGGCTCCAACAACAGCGGCCGCTACTCCAACCCCAAGGTCGACGAACTGACCAAGCTGATCCGCGTCGAGACCGACCAGGAGAAGCGCAACAAGATGATCTACGACGCCATGAAGCTCCACAAGGAGGACTTCGGGCACATTCCGCTGCACCAGCCGCCGCTGGCCTGGGCGGCGCGCGACACCGTCGCGGCCATCCCGCAGTCGCCGAACGACTATGTCATGCTGCGTTACGTCCGCATGAAGTGACGGGGATGCGGCCGGCCCCGCCATGGGGCCGGCCGCTTGCCGTTGGTACGATTCCTGAAGCGGAAATCTCGGGCGGAACGGCGCGGAGCCGGCGGCGTCCGCGTCGCGCCGCCGGGCGGACCGGGGAAAGGCGTTGACGCCGGTTTTGCGGGCGGCCTAGTTACTGGGCCGCCGGCATAGCCTGAAAATTGGGCAGTCGGGGCTTGGGAGAACGAGGGGAATGCAGATGACGATCGCGCGGCGGGCCGAATCCGCCTTCGGGGCACGGAGGCGGGCGCGATGATCGCGTTCGTGATCCGCCGCCTCCTTCAATCCCTGATCGTCATGCTGGTCGTGGGGTTCGTCGCCTTCAGCATGTTCAATTTCCTGGGCGACCCGATCAACAACATGGTCGGCCAGGACGCCACCGAGCAGGACCGCGAGAACCTCCGCGCCGCGCTCGGCCTCGACAAGCCCTTCTACGTCCAGTTCTTCGTCTATCTCCTGAACGCCGCGCAGGGGAACTTCGGCACCTCCTACCGGCTCGGCATGCCGGTCGTGACCGCGCTGGCCGAGCGCCTGCCGGCGACCCTGGAACTGGTGTTCTGCGCCGCCGGGCTGGCGCTGCTGGTCGGCGTGCCGCTCGGTGTCTACACCGGCCTCCACCGCGATCGCTGGCTGAGCAAGGTGTTCCTCACCCTGTCGCTGATCGGCATCTCGCTGCCGACCTTCCTGATCGGCATCCTGCTGATCCTGGTCTTCGCCGTCTATCTCGGCTGGCTGCCGTCCTTCGGCCGCGGCGACGTCGTCCAGCTCGGCTTCTGGTCGACCGGGTTCCTGACGCTGTCCGGGATCAAGGCGCTGATCCTGCCCTCGATCACCCTGGCGCTCTTCCAGCTGACGCTGGTGATGCGGCTGGTCCGCGCCGAGATGCTGGAGGTGCTGCGCACCGACTACATCAAGTTCGCCCGCGCCCGCGGCCTGTCGAACCGGGCGGTGCATTTCGGCCATGCCCTGGCCAACACCCTGGTGCCGGTCATCACCATCACCGGCCTGCAGATCGGCTCGCTGATCGCCTTCGCGATCGTCACCGAGACGGTCTTCCAATGGCCGGGGATGGGCCTGCTCTTCCTCCAGGCGGTGCAGTTCGTCGACATCCCGATCATGTCGTCCTACCTGATCCTGATCGCGTTCTTCTTCGTCGCGATCAACCTGGTGGTCGACCTTCTCTACTACTTCGTCGACCCGCGGCTGCGCGCCGATCGCGCCGTCGCCGGCGGCCACTGAGCCTTCGGGAAGAGACCGACATGGCCGACGTGACGGCACCCCCCGGCGCGCTCCGACGCTTCGTCGACAGCGACGTCTTCTACAGCTTCCGCCGCTCCAAGGTGACGGTGGCGGCGGCGATCGTGACGGCGATCGTCGTCTTCGCCTCGCTCCTGGGCCCGTGGATCGCCCCGCACGACACCTACGACGTGCGCAGCCTCAACCTCCTCGACGCCTTCACCCCGCCGGTCTGGTCCGAGGGCGGCAACCCGGCCTACCTGCTCGGCACCGACGACCAGGGCCGCGACGTCTTCTCGACCATCCTGCTGGGCGCGCGGGTGTCGCTCCTGGTCGGCTTCGCGGCGACGCTCTTCGCGATGACGCTGGGCGTGCTGCTCGGCCTCATCAGCGGCTATGTCGGCGGCACCACCGACGCCGTCATCATGCGCATCGCCGACATCAAGCTGTCCTTCCCGGCGATCCTGATCGCGCTCCTCATCGACGGCGTCGCCCGCGGCATCATCCCGCGCGACATGCACGACGACCTCGCGCTCTACGTCGTCATCTTCGCCATCGGCATCTCGAACTGGGTCGCCTACGCCCGCACGGTGCGCGGCTCGACGCTGGTCGAGAAGAACAAGGAATATGTCCAGGCGGCCCGCATCATCGGCCTCCACCCGTTCACCATCATGATCCGCCACGTGCTGCCGAACGTGCTGGGCCCGGTGCTGGTCATCGCCACGCTCGGGCTGGCGGGCGCCATCCTGGCCGAGGCGACCCTCAGCTTCCTCGGCGTCGGCGTGCCGCCGACCCGGCCCTCGCTCGGCACCCTCATCCGCGTCGGGAACAACTTCCTGTTCTCGGGCGAGTGGTGGATGACGATCTTCCCCGGCGTGATGCTGGTGATCCTGGTCCTGGCGGTGAACCTGCTCGGCGACTGGCTCCGCGACGCCCTCAACCCGAAGCTCCGCTGATGCAGAACGCACCCCTTCTCCGGGTCGAGGACCTCAAGGTTGAGTTCCCCACCCGCCGCGGACGGCTCGTCGCCGTCGACGGCGTATCCTTCGACATCGCGCCGGGCGAGGTGCTGGGCGTGGTCGGCGAATCCGGCGCCGGCAAGTCGATGACCGGCTCGGCCATCATCGGCCTGCTGGAGCCGCCCGGCCGCATCGCCGGCGGCTCGATCTCGCTCGACGGGCGGCGGATCGACAATCTCCCCTACGAGGAGATGCGCCAGATCCGCGGCAAGCACATCGGCGCCATCTTCCAGGACCCGCTGACCAGCCTCAACCCGCTCTATTCGGTCGGCAAGCAGCTGGTCGAGACGATCCAGACCCACTCCGACCTGTCGCCGACCGCGGCGCGCGAGCGGGCCCTGTCGCTGCTGCGGGAGGTCGGCATCCCGGCCCCCGAGCGCCGCATCGAACAGTATCCGCACCAGTTCTCGGGCGGCATGCGCCAGCGTGTCGTCATCGCGCTCGCGCTCTGCGCCAACCCGCGGCTCATCGTCGCCGACGAGCCGACGACCGCCCTCGACGTCTCGATCCAGGCCCAGATCATCGCGCTCCTGAAGCGGCTCTGCCGCGAGCACGGAACCGCGGTGATGCTGGTCACGCACGACATGGGCGTGATCGCCGAGACGGCCGACCGGGTCGCGGTCATGTATGCCGGCCGGATCGCCGAGATCGGACCGGTGCGCGAGGTCATCAAGAACCCCAAGCATCCCTACACGGTGGGGCTGATGGGCTCGATCCCGCGCATCGGCCACGGCGACGAGCGGCTGACCCAGATCGAGGGCTCGATGCCGCGCCTGACCGAAATCCCGACGGGCTGCGCCTTCAACCCGCGCTGCCCGCTCGTCTTCGACCGCTGCCGGCGCGAGCGGCCCGACCTCATCGACGTCGGGCCCTTCCACCGGGTCTCCTGCTGGAAATATGCCGAGGGGGTGGGACATGCCTGACACCGCGACGGCCCGCCCGGCCGCGGGCAGCCCGGCCGCCTTCGTCCGCGTCGAAGGGCTGAGCCGCTATTTCGACGTCTCGCCGCCCCTGCTGAACCGCGTGCTGGAGGGCAAGCCCCGCCAGATCCTGAAGGCGGTCGACGGCATCGATTTCGGCATCGGCAAGGGCGAGACCTTCTCGCTCGTCGGCGAATCCGGCTGCGGCAAGTCGACCGTGGCGCGGCTGGTGGTCGGGCTCTACCGCGCGACCTCGGGGACGATCGAGTTCGACGGCCACGATTTCGGCCGCATGACCTCGCGCCGGGCGATGGCGCCGATCCGCTCGCGCATCCAGATGATCTTCCAGGACCCCTATGCCAGCCTCAATCCGCGCTGGCGGGTCCGCCAGATCATCGCCGAGCCCATCCGGGCCTACAAGCTGCTGGCGGGCGAGAAGGCGATCAACGCCCGGGTCGACGAACTGCTGCGCCATGTCCGCCTGACGCCCGCCGACGGCGTCAAGTTCCCGCACGAGTTCTCGGGCGGCCAGCGCCAGCGCATCTCGATCGCCCGCGCGCTCGCGAGCAATCCCGAGTTCCTCGTCTGCGACGAGCCGACCTCGGCGCTCGACGTGTCGGTGCAGGCGCAGATCCTGAACCTGATGAAGGACCTGCAGCGCGACCTCGGCCTCACCTACCTCTTCATCTCGCACAACCTCGCGGTCGTCTATCACATCTCCGACCGGGTCGGCGTGATGTACCTCGGCCGCCTGGTCGAGGTGGCGCCGGCCCGCACGCTGTTCCGCGAGCCGCGCCATCCCTACACGCGGATGCTGCTCGACACGATCCCGGACATGGACATGACCGGGCGGCAGCGGACGCCGGTCGCGGGCGAGGTGCCGAGCCCGATCAGTCCGCCGTCCGGCTGCTCGTTCCATCCGCGCTGCCCCTTCGCCAACGACCGCTGCAAGACCGAACGGCCCAACCCGATCCGCAGCGGCGAGGCGCTGGTCGCCTGCCACGGGGTCGAGGAGGGTCGGGTGCCCGAAGGGCCGGTCGGCACCGCCCAGGCAGCCTGAAGCCGAGGGGACCGGGCATGTCGGGACGGGGCGCATGACGTCGCACGGACCGGCCGGCCCGGCGGGCGCGCGCGAGCGCGGGATCAGCGAGGACAAGCGCGTCGCGGCCCTGCGCGAGGTGGCGCTGGCGGGCGCCCGGACCATCGCCGACCGCGTCGCCGCCCTGGCCGCCGCCTGCGCCGCGATCGCCGGAACCGTCCCCTGGACCGAGGCGGCCGGGTCGCGGGTGGCCGCGGCGGCCGGACTCGCGCGCCAGCTGGCAGGGTCGGCCGCGACATTCGGCTTTCCGCACGTCTCCCGCGTCGCCGCCTCGCTGGAGACGGCGCTGCAGGGGCTGATCCGGCGTCGCCAGCCGTCCGGCGACGATCTTCCCCATCTGCTGCGCCTCGTGGACGCGCTGCAGTCGGCGCTCCTGCGCAGCCCGACCAGCGCCCGGATCGCGGCTGGCGGGCCGACCTGGCAGCCGCCGCCGGTCCAGGGCGTCTACCTGGCGGCGCCCGCAGGCCGGCTCGACGACCTCCGTCTCCTGGTGACCGGGCTCGGCTTCTCCGTGGTCGCCGTCGACCTCGACCGGCCCGACGCGCTGCCGAGACAGGTGGCGGCCCTGGTCATCGACGCCGCCGAGCGGCTCGACATGGCGAAGATCGGTCCGCTGCTCGGTCGCGGCCCGACCATCCTCGTCGCCGACCAGATCGATCTCGATGCCCGTCTGGCGGCGGCGCGCTGTGGCATCGACGCGGTGATCCCGCAGCCGGTCGATCCCGGGGAACTGGCCGAATGGCTGAACGGTTTCATCGGCGGCGCCAGCGAACAGCCCTACTCGGTGCTCGTCGTCGACGACGACGCGGTCATCGCGCGCGCCTACTCGGCAGCGCTGGAGGGCGCCGGCATGGTGGTCGAGACGACCTGCGACCCGGCGGAAGTCCCGGCGCTGATCGCCGCCCATTTTCCCGACCTCGTCCTCATGGACCTGCAGATGCCCGGCATCAGCGGCATCGAACTGGCGCAGGTGATCCGCCAGAGCCGGCGCTTCCTGTCGCTGCCGATCGTCTTCCTGTCGGCCGAGCAGGATGCCGACCGCCAACTCGTGGCGCGTCGCTTCGGCGGCGACGACTTCATCACCAAGCCGGTGGACTTCGAGTGGCTGATCCGCCTCGTGCGCCTCAGGGCCGAGCGCGCGCGCAGCCTCCGCAGCGCGATGGAGCATGACAGCCTGACCGGCCTCCTCCATCACGGCCGCTTCAAGGACAAGCTGCAGCACGAACTCGAGCGCTGCCGCCGCACCGGCGCCGAGATCTCGCTGGCGATGCTCGACCTCGATCATTTCAAGCGGGTCAACGACAGCTACGGTCACCTCGCCGGCGACCGCGTCATCCGCGCGCTCGCCCGCACGCTGCGCGTCCGCCTGCGCCGGATCGATCTCATCGGCCGCTACGGCGGCGAGGAATTCGCCGTCATCCTCCTCGACACCGCGCCGACGGGTGCCTTCACGGCGATCGACCAGGTCCGCCAGGCGTTCGCGCAGCAGCAGTTCCGCGAAGGCGACCGGACCTTCCGGGTCACCGTCAGCGCCGGCATCGCCTCCAGCCGCGCCCATCGCCACATGAACGAACTGATCGCCGCGGCCGACGCCCTGCTCTACGAGGCCAAGCGGGCGGGGCGCGATGCCGTCTTCGTCGAGGGCGTCTCGGAACTGGCGCCGGAGCCGTGCTGATTCCGGGCCCGGCCGCCGCGGCCCTGTTGACGTGGGTCCCTGTTGACGTGGGTCAAGGCATCGTCGTGTCATGCGCCCGAGGCTGACGTCCGCCGGACCGAGGCCGGGCGGCCGGCGAACGCGTCTCCCTCTGGCGGGGACCAACCGGCGGAGGAGGGACCATGACGCTCAGGAACATTCTCGTCCATGTCGATGGCGGCCAGCCGGCGGTGGCCCGGCTCGAACTCGCGATCGCGCTCGCTGAGCGCGACCGCGCGCATCTCACCGCCCTCGACATCTTCGGTGCCGAGCCGATGCCGGGCTTCGTCGCCGCGGAACTGCCGCAGGCGGTGATCGACCAGATCCGCGCGGCGGCGCGCGAGCGCGCGACCGCGACCGAGGCGCGGCTGCGGCCGCTGCTGTCGGCGGCCAACGCCCCGACCGAGTGGCGGACCGTCGAATCGCTCGATCCGGCGACGATCGCCCACCACGCCCGTTACTGCGACCTCGCCATCGTCGGCCAGGACGATCCGGACACGCCGGCGAGCCCGGACGGCATCGCCGAGGCGGTGGTGATGGGCAGCGGCCGGCCGGTCCTGGTCGTTCCCTATGCCGGCCGCTTCCGCACCGTCGGCAGCAACGTCCTCGTCGCCTGGGACGGCGGCAGGGAAGCGGCGCGCGCGGTCAACGACGCGCTGCCGCTGATGGCGCCGGGTGCGACGGTGACCGTGCTGTCGCTCAACCCCGACCACACCGCGGCCGGCGGCACCGGCTATCCCGGCCAGGACATCTCCGCCCATCTCGCCCGCCATGGGGTGCGGGTCGAGGCCGCCAACTACGTCACCGAGGACATTTCGGTCGGCGACATGCTGCTGTCGCGCGCCGCCGACCTCGGCGCCGACCTCGTCGTCATGGGGGCCTACGGCCACAGCCGCCTGCGCGACTTCGTGCTCGGCGGGGCGACGCGTCACATGCTGGCGCACATGACGGTGCCGGTGCTGATGAGCCACTGACGGGGCAAGGCCGGCCGCGCTATCGTTGGCCGGCCCATGATTCTCGTCTTCGGCTCCCTCAACATCGACCTCGCCTTCGCGCTGCCCCACCTGCCGGTGGAAGGCGAGACCGTGCTCGCCCCGGGCTACCTGCCGGGCCCGGGCGGCAAGGGCCTGAACCAGGCGGTGGCGGCGGCCCGGGCGGGCGCCGTCACCGCCATGTACGGCCGCGTCGGCGACGACGAGTTCGGCCGGATGCTGCGCCGGACCATGGCGGACGAGCGCATCGCCGCGGACGGCGTCGCGACGGGGCGGCTGCCGACCGGCTGCGCCGCGCTCGCGGTCGCCGCCGACGGCCGCAACCTCATCATGGTCGGCAGCGGCGCCAACCGCGAGGCGAGCGCCGATCAGGTGCCGGATGCGGCGCTCGGCCCCGGCACCACCGTGCTGCTCCAGCTCGAGGTGCCGATCGCCGACACGGCCGCGCTCGCCGCCCGGGCGCGCGCCCGCGGGGCCCGCGTCGTCCTCAACGCCGCACCGGCCGCCGCCCTGCCCGCGGCCGCGCTGGCGACGGTCGACGTGCTCGTCGTCAACGAGATCGAGGCGGCGATGCTGACCGGCATCGCCGACGCCGAGGCCGCGCTGGCGGCCCTGGCGCGTGCGGGCGACGGCGCGGCGGTACTGACGCGCGGCGCCGCGGGGGCGACGGCGCTGGCCGGCGACCGGCGCTGGGACGTCCCGGCCCTGCCGATCCGCCCGGTGGACACGGTCGGGGCCGGCGATGCCTTCGTCGGTGCGCTGGCGGCCGGGCTCGATGCCGGGCTCGACCTGCCGGCGGCCTTGCGGCGGGCGAGCGTCGCGGGTGGGCTCGCCTGCCTGACCCCGGGCGCGGTGGCGGCGATGCCGGATCTGGCCGCGATCGAGGCGCATCTCGACCGGCTGCCGCCGCTCAGCGCGGGCTGACCGTCCCCGCGACCAGCCGTCGCGCGTCGGCGGCGGCCAGCACGTCCGCGCCGGCTAGCCATTTCCGCTCCGCCTCCGGGTCGTCGAGCGCGATCGCCAGCGCCGCGATCAGCTCGTACTGGCCGTCGGGCAGGCCGGCGATCCGTGCCGCCGCCTCGCCGGCCCGGGTCAGCACGCCGCGGAGTTCCATCGCGGCGCGCGGCACCGGGATCGCCACCGGCTCGTGGGCGAAGGCGCGGGCGCAGGCCTCGGCGTCGGTCGAGGCGAAGGCACGGCAGGCGAGCGGCCGCTCGGCGTAGAGCGCGCAGCGGCCGTCCTCCAGCACCGGGCAGGGCAGGTTGCGGCGGTGGCGCTCTGCGACCGCCATCCCCGCCGTGGCCGCCGCCGCGGCCCGGATGCGTCCCGTCAGGGCCTGGCGCCGGTCCTCGGGCAGGGCGGCGATGGCGCGCGCCAGCAGGAAGATCTCGGCCGCGCGCGCCGACACGACCTGGTGGCAGCAGTAGTTGCAGCCGGCCCGGCAGGCGACCGGCCCGCGCGGCGCCATCGCCTCGAAGGCGCGGTGGAAGGCGCGCGCGGCGTAGGGCGCCCGCGTCTCCGCCCGGGGGGCGCCGAGATAGCCGGCGAGCTGGCGCACCAGCCGGGTCGCGGCCTGGGCGTCGACCGGGGGTTTCGCCGTCATCGCCCGCCTCGCGCCTGCTGCGGGTCGAGCGCCTCCTGCAGGGCGTCGCCGAGGACGTTGCAGGCGACCACGGTCGCGAAGATCAGCAGGCCCGGATAGACGGCGAGCAGCGGCGCCGTCGTCACCAGCTCCTGGGCATTGGTCAGCATCGACCCCCAGCTCGCCATCGGCGGCTGGATGCCGAGGCCGAGGAAGCTCAGCACCGACTCGACCAGGATGACGCTGCCGACCGAGAGCGTCGTCGCCACCAGGATCGGCGAGAGCGTGTTCGGGAGCAGGTGGCGCAGCATGATCCGCCACGGGCCGCAGCCGATGGCGACGGCCGCGACCACGAAGTCGCGCTCGCGCAGCGACAGCACGCCCGCCCGCACGAGGCGGGCGACCCCGGTCCAGCCGGCGAGCGCCACCAGCGCCACGATGCGCCAGACGCTGGCGTCCTCGCCGCCGGCGATCGCTGCCGGCACGCCCAGCTTCTCGAGGTCGATCGCCGCCAGCACGATCAGCAGCGGCAGCATCGGCAGCGCGATGACGGCATCGCAGACGCGCATCAGCAGCGTGTCGATGCGGCCGCCGAAATATCCGGCCGCAAGCCCGATCGCGCTGCCGATGGCCGCCGCGGCCACCGCGCCGACGAGGCCGACCAGCAGCGACACCCGCCCGCCGTGAAGGAGTCGCAGCAGCGTGTCCCGGCCGAGCTCGTCGGTGCCGAGCGGGTGGAGCAGCGACGGCCCCTCGAGCCGCGCCAGCAGGTCCACCATCTCCGGGTCCTGCCCGGTCAGCCGCGCGATCGCCGGGGCCAGCAGCGCGCCCAGCCCGAGCAGCGCCAGGACGATCAGGCTGGCACGCGCGCCGGGCCGGCGCCACAGGCGGCGGAGGAAGCCCGGCGGGTGCGGCGGCCGGTCGGCGACGGCGATGCTCATCGCTGGCGAATCCGCGGGTCGAGCGCGGCGTAGGCGATGTCGGCCAGCAGGTTGCAGGCGACGGTCAGCACCGTCACCAGCAGCAGCGCCAGCAGCGCCAGGTTGAAGTCGTTGCCCATCACGGCGTCGAAGATCAGCTTGCCCATGCCGGGATAGCCGAACATCGTCTCCGTCACCAGCGCGCCCGAGACGAGCGCGCCGCAGTCGAGCGCCAGGATGGTGACGTAGGGCAGGAGCGCGTTGCGCAGCGCGTGCCGCCACAGCACCCGGCGCGGGTGCAGGCCCTTGGCGTGGGCGGTGCGGATGTAGTCCTGGCCCAGGGCCTCGACCATGGCCGCGCGGACGTAGCGGACATGGCCGCCGACGGCGGCGATGGTGAGCGTCGCGACCGGCAGGACGAGGTGGCGCGCGCGTTCGGCCAGTCCGGGGTCGCGCGCCATCGGCAGGCCGGCCGCCGGCAGCCAGCCGAGCTGGACGGCGAAGACGAGGATCAGGATCAGCGCCAGCCAGAAGGTCGGGACCGAGATGCCGGCGAAGCAGACGGCGTTGATCGCCCGGTCGAAGCCGCTGCCGGCCCGCGCCGCGGCGGCGACGGCGATCGGCAGCGCCAGCAGGGCCGCGGCGGCGAGGCTGATCCCCATGAGCAGCGCCGTGTTGCCGAGGCGCGGCCACAGCACGGCGGCGGCGGGCTGGGAATAGAGCCGGGAATAGCCGAACTCGCCGGTGAGCGCCTTGCCGAGCCAGGCGAGGTAGCGCTCGAGGAGCGGCCGGTCGAGGCCGTGGATCGCCTTCAGGCGGGCGACGTCGTCGGGGGTCAGCCGCGGATCGCTCGACAGCAGGAGGTCGATCGGGTCGCCCGGCATCAGCCCGATCAGCGCGTAGCAGACGAAGGACATCAGGGCGACCAGCACGGCCGCCTGGAACAGGCGATGGACGAGGAAGCGGCTCAAGCCGCCTGGCACCCGGCCGGTCGTTCGGCCGGCCGGGCCGTCATGGAGCGGCGGCGCGCCAGTTCTCGATCCACAGCGTGGTCGGGTACTGGTGGCCGGTCGGCTCGACGCCCTTCAGCCATTTCGGCAGCACGAACGGGTCGGCGCGGAAATAGAGCGGCAGCACCGGCAGGTCGCGGGCGTAGAGCTGCTGCTGGTCGTGCCACAGGCGGCGGCGCGTCTCGCGGTCGAGCTCGACCTCGATCCGGTCGATCAGCGAATCCATCTCGGGGCTGGCATAGCCGGTGTAGTTCTGGCCGGAGTAATTGTTGCCGGCACGCGGGATGCTCTGCGAATGCAGGGTGGTGCGCGGCACCCCCTCGGGGGCGGAGAGCCAGGCGAACATCGCCATCGCCGAGTAGCGCCGCTTGGTCACCGTCTCGCCGAAGAAGACCCGCGGCGGCTCGTTGCGCAGCCGCACCTCGATGCCGACCTGGCGCCACTGGCTCTGCAGCACCTGCTGCACCAGTTCGCGCGTGCGGTTGCCGGCGGTCGTCATCAGTTCCAGCACCAGCTTCTCGCCGGCCGCGTTCTGTCGCGGGCCGCTGCCGCGGCGCGTCCAGCCGGCCTCGTCCAGCAGCGCGGCCGCGCGCTTGGGGTCGTAGGCATAGGCCGGCAGATCGGTCGCGTGGACCCAGTCGAGCGGATGGACGGCGCCGCGCGCGACCGGCTGGCGGCCGCCGAACAGGGTCTGCGTCAGCTTCTCGCGGTCGATGGCGACGAGCAGCGCCTCCCGGACCCTGCGGTCCGCCAGGATCGGATTGTCGAGGTTGAGGTCGATATGCTCGTAGACCAGTCCCGGCTTGTAGACGACGTCGTAGCGGTCGCGGTGCCGCGCCTCGAAGGCCAGCGCCTGGTCGAGCGACAGGCCGAGTTCGCCCGCGACATAGTCGACTGCCCCCGACAGCAGGTTCGCCTCGAGCGCCGCCGTGTTCTCGATCGCGCGCACGACGATGCGGCGGAAGGCCGGCTTCGGTCCGTACCAGGTCGGGTTGCGCTCGAGCGCGATGTGCGAGCCGGCGGCGACCTCGACGATGCGATAGGGCCCGAAATGCAGCCCGGGATTGGTCGGGTCGGTGTCGAAGAGGGTGCGGTGGCGGTACTTCTCGGGATCGGCGAAGGCCGGGCGCTCGAGATGCTCCGGCAGGAGCTGGAAGCCGCCGATCGAGGCGAACTCGAAGGTCAGCTTGTCGGCATGGAGCGTGAAGGTCCGATCGTCCATCACCTCGACGCGGGTGACCCGGCGATAGAACTCCGCCGCGGCGACGCCGCTCATCGGGTGGCGGCCGACCTCCCAGGTGAAGACGACGTCCTTCGTCGTCACCGGCACCCCGTCGCCCCAGCGGGCACCGGGCTGGATCGTGTAGGTGACCTCGACCCCGCGCCGGCCGCCGGTCTTGCCTTCGTCGGGCGGCAGGTCGACCGCCTTGGCCAGCCCGTTCTCCATCGTCGGCAGGGTGACGCAGAGCAGGCAGGTGAGCTTCCAGTCCCTGTCGTAGGCGGTGAAGGGCCGGCGGGCCATGCCGAGCACGTAGCTCTTCGCCAGCATGCTCTCGATGTTGGGGTGCAGCGTCGCCGGGAACTGGGTGATGCCGATGACGAGCTCGTCCTTGGCGGGCGGGCTCGCCGGGGCGGGACCGGCGGCGGCGCAGAGGGCGAGGAGGACGGCCGGCAGCGTGCGGTACCTGCGAGCGTACCCCGGCCGCCGGCCGGAGTTCACAGCTTGCCGCCGTGCGCCAGCGACCACTCGACCGGGCGGTGCAGGAACTCGCGCACCGACCGGATCGCCTCGGGCGCGAAATAGCCGTCGGCCTCCGCCGTCGCCAGCACGTCCCACCAGGTGCAGAGGCCGTGCAGGGCGACGCCCTCGGCCTTCAGGTTGGCGACGCTCTCCGGGAAGATGCCGTAGTGGAAGACGACGAAGGTGTGCGCGACCTCCGCCCCGGCCCGGCGCAGCGCCTCGACGAAGTGGAGCTTGCTGCCGCCGTCCGTCGCCAGGTCCTCGACCAGGAGCACGCGCTGGCCTTCGGCGAGGTGGCCTTCGATCTGGGCGTCGCGCCCGAAGCCCTTGGGCTTTTTGCGGACATAGAGCATCGGCAGCATCAGCCGCTCGGCGAGCCAGGCGGCGAAGGGAATGCCGGCGGTCTCGCCGCCGGCGACGGCGTCGATGTTCTCGAAGCCGACCGCGTCCTCGATCTGGGTCGCGGCCAGATCCATGATCCGGCGGCGCGCGCGCGGGAACGAGATGATCCGGCGGCAGTCGATATAGACCGGGCTGGCGCGGCCCGAGGTGAAGATGAACGGCTCCTCCGGGCGGAAGAGCACGGCCTTGATCTCGATCAGGATGCGCGCGACCGTGCGCGCGGCGTCCGTCGGCGGGGCGGGAATGGCAGCGTCGGGCATGGGTCCTGCGCGGTCCGGAACCCTACCTCTCTAGGACACAACGCCGGGCGGGGCAACCGGCGATGGACCCGGGCGGGGCCTCAGCTCGCGCCCATCACCTTCATGTGGAACTCGCGCTCCTCCGGCGGCAGTGCCAGCCACCATTGCCGCAGCTCCCGCGGGTGCGGGATCTTGAGGTCGACGATGTGCTCGGCCGGCATCGGCAGGGGCGAGGTGTCGTAGAAATACTTGTAGCGGACCCGGTAGGCGACGGTGGCCTGGCGGGTGCAGCCGATGCGGCGGCCGCGCCGCTTCAGCCAGATCGAGACCCAGCGGTCGGCGATGTAGCGGACGTCGGGCGGCACCAGCGCGAAGACCGAGAGCGCGCTGTAGGCCGGCGGGAACAGCATCAGGCAGTTGGTGTCGAAGGTCTCGATGCCGTCGACGAGCAGGCAGCGGTGCAGCAGCCGGCCGTCGACATGGTGCATGGCGCGCAGCGAGGAGGCGACCTCGAGGTCGCGCGCCGCCTGGAGCTTCAGCAGGCTCTCGACATGGTCGGGATAGAACCAGTTGTCGGCGTCGAGGAAGCCGATCGCGTCGAAGCCCTGGGCGGCGGCCGAGAGCGCGCCGATGGCGCGCGGCGTGTGGCCCCAGTCGCGATGGCCGGCGGGCAGGACGATGTGCTGGGCGTCCCAGGAATCGACCGCCGCCTCGGGCTTGCCGTCGCCGACCAGGATGTGGGTCGCGGGGTGCGTCTGCAGGCGCACGCTCGCGTGCGCCTTGGCGATCCAGGCGATGGGCTCGCCGTGGTACGGGGTGACGATGGCGACGCGCCGGGACATGGCGATTCCCGGTCAGTGGATGCCGATGCGCCGGAACTGGCGCTCGCGCTCGTCGGTATCGAGGTCGCGCCACCAGCGGGCGACCGCCGCCGGGTCCGGCAGGTCGGCGTCGGTCAGCCACGGGGCCCAGGGGCCCGCGTCCAGCCCGGCGTTGAAGGCGCGGGCGCGCACCCGCTTGGCGACCGTCGCGGCCGGCCCGGCGACCGCGATCCGGCGGTTGCGTCCCTGGAGGTAGCCCAGGACCGACTGGGCGGCGTCGCCGGCGATCGGGGCGGGGACGAGACACCACAGCGCGATCGCCGGAAAGGCGGTCGGCCGCAGCAGGATGCCGCTGGCGTCGACCGTGCGCAGCCCGTCGATCCGCGGGCACACCCCGACCGGGGTGCCGTCGATGCGGTGGAGGACGCGCCGAGCCGTCGCCGCGTCGGCGCCGGCTGCCGCCATGACCGTCACCATCCCGTCGAGATGTCCGGGCAGGAACCAGTCGGCCGCGTCGAGGAAGGTGACGGCGTCGAAGCGCTGCGAGGCGGCCGACAGCCCGCCCGCCATGCGCGCGGCATTGCCGCCGTCGTCGTGCCGGTGCCGCAACACGATGTGCTGGTCGGCCCAGGCGGCGACCGCGGGGTCGGGCCGGCCGTCGGCCACGAGGATGTGCGTCACCGCGTGCCCCTGGCCGGCGAGGCTCGCATGGCCACGCACCAGCCAGTCGACGGGTTCGTCCGAATAGGGGGTGACGACGGCGATGCGCATCGAGGGTGCCGGTATCTAGCCCGAGGCGCCGGTGCTTGCCAAGGCGGCCGGGACGGCCCATCTGGGAGGTCCGCCCGATGCTCCGCCTCTTCGTCGCCATCCCGCTGCCCGACCCGCTGCGCCGCGCGCTCGCCGCGCTCGGCGGCGGCATTCCGGGCGCGTCCTGGGTGGCCGAGGAGAACCTCCACCTGACGCTGCGCTTCCTCGGCGAGATCGACGAGGGCACGGCCGCCGACGTCGACGAGGCGCTGGCCGGCCTGCAGGCGCCGGCGGTCGAGGTGCAGGTGGCCGGGATGGGCCAGTTCGGCGAGGGCGACCGCGCCCGGCTGCTCTTTGCCGGCGTCGCCCGCACGCCCGAGCTCGTCCATCTCCAGGAGCGGGTGGAGGCGGCGGTGGTGCGCGGCGGCAGCCCGCGCGAGAAGCGCAAGTTCGCGCCCCACGTCACGCTCGCCCGCCTCAAGGGCGCGGCGATGCCGCGGGTCCAGGGCTTCATCGCCGCGCACGCGCTGTTCCGGCCGCCGCCCTTCGTCGCCGACCGGGTGGTGCTCTTTTCCAGCCATCTCGCCCGCGACGGCGCGACCTACCGCGCCGAGGCGGACTATCCGCTGCGGGCCTGGTAGCGATGGCGGCGCGGCCGATCGTCGTCCTGACGGGCGCCGGCATCTCCCGCGAATCGGGGCTGCACACGTTCCGCGACGCCGACGGCATCTGGGCCAGCGTGCGCATCGAGGATGTCGCGACGCCCGAGGCCTTCGCCCGTGACCCGGCCCGCGTCCAGGCCTTCTACGACGCCCGCCGCCGCGGGCTGCTCGACCCGGCGGTGCGGCCGAACGCGGCCCACGACGCCTTGGCCCGGCTCGAACGGGAATGGCCGGCGCCGGTGCTGGTCGTCACCCAGAACATCGACGACCTGCACGAGCGTGCCGGCAGCCGTGCGCTGGTCCACATGCATGGCGAACTCCTGAAGGCGCGCTGCCTCGCCTGCGGCGCCGTGTCGCCGGTGCGGCAGGACCTGGCGCCCGGCCCGGCCTGTCCCGCCTGCGGCAACGGGCCCTTGCGGCCGCATGTCGTCTGGTTCGGCGAGATGCCGCTCGGCATGGAGGCGATCGGCGCGGCGATCGACGGCTGCGGCCTCTTCGTTGCGATCGGCACGTCCGGCAACGTCTATCCCGCGGCCGGCTTCGTCGCCCAGGCGCGCCGCCGGCGGGCGCGGACGGTCGAGCTCAACCTGGAACGGTCGCAGGGCGCCCACCTGTTCGACGAGGGCCATTACGGCCCGGCCACCCGGGTGGTCCCGGACTTCGTCGAGCGTCTGCTGGCCGGGGCCGGGTGACGGCCGAGCTCGACCGGCTGCTCGCCGAGATCCGCGCCTGCCGGGTCTGCGCCGAGCACCTGCCGCTCGGGCCGCGGCCGGTGATCCGGGGCCGGGCGACGGCGCGCATCCTGATCGCCAGCCAGGCGCCGGGCACCAGGGTCCATGCCTCGGGCCTCTCCTTCGACGATGCCAGCGGCGACCGGCTGCGCGCGTGGCTCGGCATCGACCGCGACACCTTCTACGACGAGGCGCGCATCGCGATCGCGCCGATGGGCTTCTGCTATCCGGGCCGGCTGCCGCGGGGCGGCGACGCGCCGCCCAGGCCGGAATGCGCGCCGCTCTGGCAGCCCCGCGTCGCCACCGCCTTCGCCCGCATCGAGCTCGTCCTGCTCATCGGCGGCTGGGCCCAGGCCTGGCACCTGGGCGACCGGGTGCGGTCGACCCTCACCGAGACGGTGGCGGCGTGGCGCGACTACCTGCCGCGCCATTTCCCGCTGCCGCACCCGAGCTGGCGCAACACCGGCTGGCTCAACCGCAATCCATGGTTCGCGGCCGAGGCCCTGCCGGAATTGCGCCGCCGGGTGGCGACGCTGCTCGCCGGCGCCTCAGTCGACGAGCGCCGATAGCGGCGCCACCACCGCGAAGCGGTCGGCGAGCTCGGCCAGGGCCGCCCGCTGCAGGGCTTGCGGGTCGAGGTCGGGACCGCCCAGCGGGTCCGGCAGGGCACGGGTGGCGGTGGCGTCGGCGATCACCGTCGCGCGGTAGCCGAGGTCGAGGGCGGCGCGCGCCGTCGAGCTCACGCACATGTGGGTCATGAAGCCGGCGATGACGATCGAGGTCCGCCCGGTCGCCTTCAGCGCCTGGTCGAGCCCGGTGCCGGCGAAGGCGTTGGGCAGGCCCTTGGTCACGACCGGCTCGCCGGCCGCCGGCCGGGCCGGATCGGCGATCTGCCCGCCGGTCGCCTCCATGTCGAAGAGGCCGCCGGCACGGCCCTTGTGGGCGACGTGGATGACCGGCGCCCCGGCCGCCCGCGCCCGCGCCAGCAGGGTCGCGATCCGGTCGAGCGCCGGCCCGGCGCCGGGCAGCGGCAGGTGGCCGTCGACATACTCGCGCTGGGCGTCGATGACGACGACGGCCGACTTCGAGAGGGGGCCGGGCGTGGCGTCGGCGCCGGCGAGCTGGAGGAGGGTGCGGGCGGAAGTCATTGCGGTGGGCTCCGGGTCCGGATGGTGGAAGCCGCAGGGTAGCGCTGCACGGCTGCCGGTGAAGCGGCGAGTTTCGGTGACATACCTGCAGGAATGCCGGAGTTGGCGGGTACAGCCGATTGCCGTAGCTGCCCAAGTCGGCGCGGGGGGGCATCCGCTGGTCGTGGTTGCAGGATGGAGCGGAACTGGAACCGATGCCTGTCGGAGCGCCAGCGGCCGCGGGCGGGTCGGCACCGCCGGCCATCGTCGAGCAGGCGGTGCGCTCCGAGCAGGACCCGGTCCCGGCGGCCCTGCTGGCAGAGCGGGGCCGTGTCGGCGTTCACACGGCGGCCGACCGCGGTCACGGCCATCCGGCCCGATCGCGACCGGCGAGTGGAATCGGCGGCGGCGTGACGGCCGTTCCCGATCCCGGGACGTCCGACGAGGCGCGCCGACGGCGGCGACTTCCGGCGGCGGGCCTGCAAGAATGCCGGCATGGTCGACTGGGACGGATGGCGGGCGGTGCTGCTGGTCGCTCGCGCGGGCACGGTGGCGGCGGCGGCCGGCGAACTCGGGGTCGACGCCACCACGGCGGCGCGGCGCCTCCGGCGGCTGGAGACCCGGCTGGCGCTGCGGCTCTTCGAGCGGCAGGGGACGCGGCTCGTGCCGACCGCCGCCTGCCGCGACCTGCTGCCGCAGCTGGAACTGGCCGAGCGCGCGCTGGCGGCCGCGGCCGCCGCCTTCGACGGCGCCGCCGCCGGACCGGTCCGCACCCTGCGCGTCACCGCGGTGCCGTTCCTCGTCGATCACCTGCTGGCGCCGGCCCTGCCGCGGCTGGTCGCCGGCCGGCGCCTGCGCGTCGCGCTGCTGGCCGACAACCGCAACCTCATCCTCGCCCGGCGCGAGGCCGACCTCGCGGTTCGCCTTGGGCGGCCGGAGGCGACCCACGGCGCGGTGCGCCCGCTCGGCACGATCACCTACCGCGTCTATTCCCGCGCCGGCGGCGGCGAGCGGCTGCCCTGGGCGGCGCTCTCCGACGACCAGGCGCATCTGCCCGAAAGCCGCTGGACGGCGCGCCACGCCGGCGGCCGCGGCGTCGAGCACCGCGCCAGCCGCTTCGAGACGCTGGCCCGCATCGCCGCCGCCGGCCTCGCCCAGGCCCTGCTCCCCGACCTCGTCGCCCGATCCTTCCCCGAACTCGTGCCGGCGGCGGGGCCGCCGTCGCTGACGCGCGAGGCGTGGCTGGTCGGCCATCCGGAGGACGCCGACGTCCCCCATGTCCGCGCCGGCATCGACTGGCTCTGCGGCCTGTTCGCGCCGGCGGGCGAGGCCTGACGCGGCGGGTCGCGCAAGACCGGCTCCGGCGGCTACGCCGCGCCCGCGACCGCCCGCGCCATCGCGGATGCCGCGGCGTCGGTCGCGAGGCCGCCGTCGCGGGCCAGGGTCCGCCAGGTGAAGAAGCTCAGGGCCAGCGCCAGCATCGCCCGCTGCCCCCCCGGGAGCCCGGCACCGAGCGTGGCAGCGTAGGCGGCCATATGCGGTCCCATCCGCAGTTCCGCCGTCTCGCGGGTCAGGGCATGGAACTCCGCGTCCCGGAGGACGCAGGCGAGGAGCGCGGCATTCCGCTCGTACCAGGCATAGAGGGTGCGCAGGCCGGCGCCGAGCCGTTCGCCGGCGTCGGGAATGTCGGCCCAGGGGGCGGGGTCGGGCGGCGGGTCGCGCTCCATCGCCAGGCCGGAGCAGGCGAGCTGCAGGCTCCGCTCGTCGGGAAAGTGGGCATAGAGCGTGTGCCGCTGCACGCCGGCGCGCTCGGCCACCATGCTGAACGTGGTCAGGGCCGGCCCGACGCTGCCATGCAGTTCCACCGCCGCCGCGACGATGCGCTGGCGGGTCTCCGCCATCAGCTCGGCGCGGCGTTTCAGGGTGTAGGCGCGGGGCATCGCTTTTCTGCTGCACAGTTGCGTGTATTCATATTGACACGGCGCGTTCTATTCAATACACGACCATGTATGGCGAAATTGCATCGCCGTCCATCCCCAGCCCGAGGAGCCCTGTCATGCACACCCGGATCGAGGAGATCGCCGACGGCATCGTCCGGCTCTCCACGCTCGTTCCCGAGATCGCCCCGCCCGCCGGCTTCACCTTCAACCAGTTCCTGGTGCGGGGGGACGAGCCGCTGCTGTTCCATACCGGCCCGCGGCGGATGTTCCCCTCGGTGCGCGATGCGGTGGCGCGGCTGATGCCGCCCGAGCGGCTGCGCTGGATCGCCTATGGGCATTTCGAGGCGGACGAGTGCGGGGCGATGAACGAGTGGCTCGCGATCGCGCCGCGGGCGCAGATGATGCAGGGCGCGATCGGTTGCATGGTGTCGCTGGCCGATGTGGCCGACCGCCCGCCGCGGGCGCTGGCGGACGGGGAGGTGGTCGATCTCGGCGGCGGGCGGCGCGTCCGCTGGCGCGACACGCCGCACACGCCGCACGGCTGGGACGCCGGCGTTCTCTTCGAGGAATCGACGGGCACGCTGCTCTGCGGCGACCTCTTCACCCATCTCGGCGACGGGCCGGCGGTCACCGACCGCGACATCGTCGGTCCGGCGATCGCGGCCGAGGACGCCTTCCGGTCCTCGAGCCTCCACCCGGCGATGGGGACGAACATCCGCGGGCTCGCGGCGCTCGCCCCGCGCACGCTGGCGCTGATGCACGGCTCGTCCTATTCGGGCGACGGCGCGGCCGCGCTCCGCGCGCTCGCCGACGACTATGACCGGCGGGCGGCGGCGCGGCCGGCCTGATCGCGGGCAGGCGTCAGGCCGTCGGCTGGGCGACGATGCGGAGGCCGCCTTCGGCCATCACATGGTCGAGCAGGCGGCAGCAGGCGTAGAGCGCGTCGAGCCGGGGCGTCGCCGTGCCGGTGAGGCGGCCGATCTCGCCGACGACGCCGACCAGGGCGTCGATCTCCAGGCGCCGGCCGGCCTCGACATCCTGGTGGGTCGAGGTGCGGACCGCGCCGAGGGCGCCCGAACTGGCGAGGCGCTCTTCCAGCGATACCGGAAAGGCGACGCCGACGCTGTGCGCGACGGCCTCGACCTCGGCCATCAGCGCGCGGGCCAGCGCGTTGGCGGCGGGAAAGTCGTGCATCTGGCCCAGCGTCGCGTGGGTGAGGGCGCCGATCGGGTTGAGGGCGGCGTTGCCCCACGCCTTGAACCATTTCTCGGCGCGGATGTCGGGCAGGATCGGGGCGCGGATGCCGGCATCCTCGAAGGTCCGGGCGATCGCGGCGAGGCGGGGCGACGCCGACCCGTCCGGCTCGCCGAGCGGGAAGCGGTCGCGCGGCGTGTCGCCGCCGCGGACGACGCCCGGCTCGGGAATGTCGTAGGCGCCCCAGGCGACGCTGCCGACGACGCGCCGGCCTTCGATGTGGCGGGAGACGATGCCGCCGGGGTCGACCGACTCCAGCCGCGTCCCCGCGAGCCGGCCGCCATGGTCGTGGAAGTACCACCAGGGGATGCCGTTCTGCAGCGCGACCACCGGCGTATCGGCCTGGAGCAGCGCCGGCAGGTCGGGTGCCAGGGCCGGGATCTGGTGCGCCTTGGCCGCCAGCACGACCAGGTCCTGCGGCCCGGCCTCGCCGGCCCGGTCGACGGCCCGGACGCCGGTCGCCCGGCGGAGGACGCCGTCGCGGCCGAGATGCCCCAGGCCGTCCCGCCGGATCGCCGCCAGGTGCGCGCCGCGGGCGACGAGCGAAACCGCGTGGCCGGCGGTCGCCAGCCGGAACCCCAGGACGCCGCCGACCGCCCCGGCGCCGACGATGCAGATGCGCATCCGTTCCTCCCCCAAGTGCCCGGACAACCGCTACGGGCGCCGCTGCGTCGCCCAGCCTCGCCACACCGCCTCCGCGACCCGGATCGGGCGCGGGATCAGCGCCAGGGCGTGGAACGCGTCGGCGATCTTCTGCTGTTCGGCCGTGGCCGCGTCGTCCATCGGCCGCAGTTCGATGCGCAGGCGTCGGATGGTCCGCTCCTGGGCCGCCGGGTCGACGCCCGTGATCTGCGAGATCAGGGTCGCCACGCGGCCGCGATGCCGGTCGGCCCAGCGGTAGGTCCTGCGCAGTTCGTCGAGGATGGCCGCCAGGAGCCGGCCGTGCCGGTCGGCGAACTGGCGGTTCGCGAGATAGAAGGAGTTGCCGGGGCGATCCGTTTCGGTCGCCGCGATCGGGCGTGCCCCGTGATCGAGTTCCGCCATGGCGACGTAGGGATCCCACACCGTCCAGGCATCGACCTCGCCGCGCGTGAAGGCCGCCAGCGCTTCGGCCGGGCCGAGATAGGCGGGGGTGATGGCGCCGAAGGCGAGCCCGGCCCTGCCCAGCGCCTGGATGGTGAAGTTGTGCGAACTGGAGCCGCGGGCGATCGCGATCGTCTTTCCCGCGAGTTCGGTCACGCTGCGCACGGGCGAATCGGGTCGCACCAGGATCGCGTTCTGCGTCGCCGGGGTGCTGGCGACGTAGACGATCGGCGCGCCCGCGCTCTGGGCGAAGACCGGCGGCGTATCGCCGACGCTGCCGAGGTCGATCGACCCCGCTCCGAGCGCCTCCAGCATCGGCGGGCCGAAGGGGAACGCCACCCATCGCACCTTGCCGCCCCCGAGCTTCGCGAGCCGCGCCTCCAGCGTGCCGCGCTGCCGGACGACGGCCAGGATGCCTTCCTTCTGGTAGCCGATCCGGAGTTCCCGCGGCTGCCCGCGGGCCGCGGCCGGGCGCAGGCCGCTCCCGGCGAGGACGAGTGCGCCCGCTGCCGCACCGAGAAACGCGCGTCTGCTCGTCATCGCTCCCTCCACTCGGTCGCGTCCCATCGCGCGGGGTGCGGGGGCGACGCTCCCCGCCGGTCCCGTCGTCGCGCCGGGCGGCGACGGGACACAGGGTGTCACGGCGGACGGGCCGCCGACCAGCGTCTCCGGGCGCCGCGATCGAGGATCGGCCCCGGGCATCGCGTGAGCGCGGCCATCCGACCGCGCATGGGGGAGGCCCGGGATCGTGGTATGGGCTTGCCGGATGCAGG
Organism: Allostella sp.; assembly: GCF_041913585.1. Classification (NCBI taxonomy): domain Bacteria; kingdom Pseudomonadati; phylum Pseudomonadota; class Alphaproteobacteria; order Rhodospirillales; family Allostellaceae; genus Allostella; species Allostella sp. Next base: position 3,497 of record NZ_JAYSFE010000064.1, on the reverse strand, counting down.
GCGCCGACCGCGGCGCCGGTCGGGCGAAGGGAATGAACGAATGACAGTCGGGGTGCTGCAGGGAAAGGTCGCGATCGTGACCGGGGCCTCCAAGGGCATCGGCGCCGGCATCGCGCGCCACATGGCCGCCGCCGGCGCCGCCGTCGTCGTGAACTATGCCGGCGACGCCGCCGGCGCGGCCCGGGTCGTGCGCGCGATCGAGGCGGCGGGCGGTGCCGCACATGCCGTCCGGGCGGACATTGCCGGCGGTGCCGAGGCGGAGCCCCTCGTCGAGGCCGCCATGGCGCGCTACGGCCGGGTCGACATCCTGGTCAACAATGCCGGCCTGTTCCGGTTCGACCCGCTGGAGGCGATCACCGCCGAGGAGTTCCGCCGGCAGTTCGACGTCAACGTCCTCGGCCTGCTGCTGCTCACCAAGGCCGCCGTCGCCCGCTTCCCGGAGGACGGGGGGAGCGTGATCAACATCGGGTCCGTCGCTGCCCATCGCCGCGCCGCCAACACCGCGATCTACTCGGCCTCGAAGAGCGCCGTCGACGCGCTGACCCAGGTGCTGGCGCGGGAACTGGGGCCGCGCGGCATCCGCGTCAACGCGATCAAGCCGGGCGCGGTCGAGACCGAGGGCGTGCATGCCGCGGGTCTGATCGGCGGCGACTACGAGGCGAACCTCGTCAGCCAGACGCCGCTCGGCCGCTACGGGCAGCCGGACGACATCGCCCCGGTGACCGTGTTCCTCGCCTCGGACGCGGCGCGCTGGATCACGGGCGAACTCATCAGCGTGTCGGGTGGCCGGTAGAGGCCGGGCGGCGGCGGATCGCTGGCGGGCGGTGGCGGAGGGAGCGGGATTCGAACCCGCGATACGGTTTCCCGTATACACACTTTCCAGGCGTGCGCCTTCAACCGCTCGGCCATCCCTCCGGAGGGGCGGGTTCTAGCGCGCGCCGGCCGCCGGCGCAACGATTCCGGGGCACCGGAAACGAAGACGGCGGCCCCGATCCGGGGCCGCCGTCACCATTTCGCGATCTCGCACCCGGGCACCGGACCCGGGCGGCCGATCACTTCACTTCGCAGATGCCCTGGCCCTTCACGGTCACCGTGGCGGCGTTGTTGGTCACGTCGACCACGCACTGCCGCATCCCGGCCGGCGCCAGCACCCAGATCCGGCAGGTGCGGCCCTCGGAGCAGCCGGCACCCGAGATGTCCATGTAGGACCGAGCGCCGATATTGTATTCCTTCTGGAACGCCTGGTTGGCCGGGTAGAAGATCTTCACCTGCCCGGCGGCAGCCGTCTCGTTCACCACGACGACCGCATTGGCGGCCATCGGCAGGGCAACAGCCGCGGCGAGGGCGGCGGCGAACATCGGAGCCTTCATGGTCTCTCTAAACCTCCTAATTGGTCCCAGCTTCGCCTTACCCGGGCACGCGGCACGCCGGAAAAGCGCGCCGGTCGTGCGCCGCCACCCTTTCCCCAGGACGAAGCGCCAGTTGCTTGTTTAGTCCAAATCCGCCCAGCGGTAAAGTTCGCTCGTCGCCGCCGGTTCCCGGCAGGCGCGGAATTCATGGGGTTGGGCGATGATCCTCGGGCGCCTTCTCGGCTGGCTTCTGGTCGCCGCCGCCATCGTCGTCGTCGGCCGCGACGCCGCCAACGCCTGGTACCAGGGCGCCTGGACCTTCGTGCCGGCGGGCGAGCTCTGGTACCAGCTCCACCCGCCGAGCCTCCAGGGGTTGCAGCCGCTGGTCCAGTCCCGCCTCTTCGCCTTCTGGCCCGAGGTCTGGGACGTCGCCGTCGTTCCGGTGCTGGCCCTGCCGGCCGCGGCCCTGCTCGGCGGCCTCGGCCTCGTATTCCTGCTGCTGTTCCGGCGCCGCCGCCGGCGCGGGATGCTGCGCTGATCCGCCTCAGCCATCGCCCATCTTGAGGGCGGCGAGGAAGGCCGACTGCGGAATCTCGACCTCGCCGAACTGGCGCATCCGCTTCTTGCCCTCCTTCTGCTTCTCCAGCAGCTTGCGCTTTCTGGTGATGTCGCCGCCGTAGCACTTGGCGGTGACGTCCTTGCGCAGCGCCGACACGGTCTCGCGCGCGATCACCTTGCCGCCGATCGCCGCCTGGATGGCGATCTTGAAGAGCTGGCGCGGGATCAACTCCTTCAGGCGCTCGCAGAGCGCCCGTCCGCGCGACTCGGCCTGGCTGCGGTGGACGATGATCGAGAGCGCGTCGACCGCCTCGTTGTTGACCAGGATCGACATCTTGACGAGGTCGCCCTCCTCGTAGCCATCGATCTGGTAGTCGAAGCTGGCATAGCCCCGGCTCACCGACTTCAGCCGGTCGTAGAAGTCGAACACCACCTCGTTGAGCGGCAGGCGATAGACCAGCATCGCCCGCGACCCGGCATAGGTCAGCTCCAACTGCACGCCGCGGCGGTCCTGGCAGAGCTTGAGGATGGCGCCGAGATACTCGTCCGGCACGAAGATCGTCGCCTTGATCCAGGGCTCCTCGATCTCCTTGATCCGCATCACGTCCGGCATGTCGGCCGGGTTGTGCAGTTCCTTCAGTTCGCCGTTGGTCAGCAGCACGCGGTAGACGACCGACGGCGCGGTGGTGATGAGGTCGAGGTCGAACTCGCGCTCCAGCCGCTCCTGGATGATCTCCAGATGCAGCAGCCCGAGGAAGCCGCAGCGGAAGCCGAAGCCGAGCGCGGCCGAGGTCTCGGCCTCGAAATGGAAGCTGGCGTCGTTGAGCCGGAGCTTGGACAGGCTCTCGCGCAGGCGCTCGTAGTCGGCGGCGTCGACCGGGAAGAGGCCGCAGAAGACGACGGGCACGCTCGGCTTGAAGCCGGGCAGGGGCTCGGCCGCCGGCCGCCGGTCCTCGGTGATGGTGTCGCCGACATTGGTGTCGGCGACCGCCTTGACGTTGGCGATGATGAAGCCGATCTCGCCCGGCCCGAGCTCCGCCACGTTGAGGGGCTTGGGCGTGAAGACGCCGACCCGCTCCACCTGGTGGGTGGCGCCGGTCGCCATCATGCGGATCTTGAGGCCGGGCTTCAGCACCCCGTCCTTGACCCGGACCAGGGTGACGACGCCGAGATAGGGATCGTACCAGCTGTCGACCAGGAGCGCCTTCAGGGGTGCCGCCGCATCGCCCTTGGGCGGCGGCAGGCGCTGCACCAGCGCCTCCAGCACGAGGTCGATGCCGAGCCCGGTCTTGGCCGAGATCGGCACCGCGTCGGAGGCGTCGAGGCCGATCACGTCCTCGATCTGCTGCTTGACGCGGTCGACCTCGGCCGCCGGCAGGTCGATCTTGTTGAGGACGGGGACGATCTCGTGATGGGCGTCGATCGCCTGGTAGACGTTGGCGAGCGTCTGCGCCTCGACGCCCTGGGTGGCGTCGACGACCAGCAGCGAGCCCTCGCACGCCGCCAGCGACCGCGACACCTCGTAGGCGAAGTCGACATGGCCCGGCGTGTCCATCAGGTTGAGCTGATAGGTCTCGCCGTTCTTGGCCT
>NZ_JAYSFE010000063.1:0-27568 GCF_041913585.1 Allostella sp. | reverse complement strand
GGACCTCCTTGGCATGATGCAGGGCGAAGTCGGCATTCTGGGACAGCGTCTCGGCCTCCGTACCGTCGACGCCGCGGACGACGCCGCCGGCGGTCACCTGCGGCACCAGGACGCCGCCCTCGCAGGCGAAGGGCGCGCGGGCGGCGGCCAGGACCGCCGTCGACACCGCGGCCAGCGCCGCGTGGTCCGGGCAGGGCTCGACCAGCAGCGCGAACTCGTCGCCGGCCAGCCGGAAGGCGAGCGCGTCCGGCGCCGCATCCCGGATGCGCCTTGCCACCTCCTGGATCACCGCATCCCCGACGACGTGGCCCATGGTGTCGTTGATCGCCTTCAGGTGATCGATGTCGACCAGCAGGAGCCCGAACGACGGATCGGCGGCGGCCAGGCGTGCGTCGAGCACGGCGTTGAACCGCCGCCGGTTGGGCAGGCCCGTCAGCTGGTCGAAATGGGCCAGCGCGTAGTTGCGGCGCTGCGCCTCGGCATGGGCGAGCGCGATCGCGCAGAGATGGACGCAGGTGTCGACGATCCGGCGCTCGATGACGCCCGGGCCGCGCCGGGTGCGATAGTAGAAGGCGAAGGTCGCGACGACCCGGCCGTCGCGGGCGAAGATCGGGCTCGACCAGCAGGCCCGCAGGCCGATCGCCAGTCCGATCGCCGCATAGTCGGTCCATAGCGGGTCGGTCTCGATGTCGCGCACCTCGACCGGGCGGCCGAGGAAGGCGGCCGTGCCGCACGACCCGGACCGCGGCCCGACCGGCACGCCGGCGATCGCCTCCGAGTAGGCATCGGGAAGGCTGGGTGCCGCGATCGGGTCGAGGCGCCCGTGCTCGTCGATGCCGACGATCGTGCAGATCGCCGACGGCGCCATCGCCTCGGCCCGCCGGCAGAGCAGGGCCGCGACCTCTTGGAGCGGGGTCCCGGTCGCCACCGCCTCCAGGATCTCGGTCTGCAGCGCCAGCAGACCGCGGCTCGGGCGGTCGTCGGTGCCGCCCTCGCGACCTGCGGTTGCGCCCCTGCCGTCCGGCATCCGTCCGCCCCCATTCTCGTCCAATGGTAGGTCCACCATTCGCACGGAACCACCGCCCGGCCAACGCCATTTCAATTGACGAGCGCCGCTCGGTCGGAATTGTCGCAACCAGGAGGATCGTGGGAATGCGCGCATCGGGACGCCGGGACCTCGCCCTCCTTCCGGTCGCCTTCGGCGGCGGGCTCGCCTGGGGCCAGATCGCCATCCTGCTGGCGGCCGACATCCTCGGTGGCGGGGCTCCTCCGGGCCCCCTGCCCGGGCTGACGATCGGCATTCTGCTCGCCGGCCTCCTCGTCGGCGCCGGGATGGCGGTCACGGCCGCCATCCCCGGCCGCGACGACGCCCCGCCGCCGCCGCCGGACGGCGGCGACGCCCGGCGCGTGGCCCAGTCGGTCCGCGACGCGGTCGCGACGATCGACCTGCCCGGGCCCGGGCCGGCGACGGCCTGAGCCGGCCGCGACCGGCACCGTCCCCGCGCTCGACATGGCGTTGCCCCGTCCCTCCCCGTCCGTCCGGCTCCACCTGGTGGTCGTGCTCCTGTTCGCCGCCGTCGCCGCGACCGCCTGGGATCACGAGCGACGGGCCGGCCGACCTACCGCCCGCTCCGACCGGGCGGCGAGGCTGGCGCTCCCCCTGTCGGTCGCGCCGGCGCGGCACGGCTGGCTCGCTCTCCTCGGACGGGTCTATCGCGAAATCCTCGACGACCGGGTGCTGGCGGTGGCGGCCGGGGTCACCTTCTATGCCCTGCTCGCCCTCGTCCCGAGCCTCGCGGCGCTGGTTTCGCTCTATGGGCTCGCCGCCGACCCGGCGACCATCGCCGACCACATGCGGCAGCTCTATTTCTTCCTGCCGGCCGCGGCGGCGGACCTGATCGCCGGCCAGCTCGCGCGTATCGCGGCACGGCCGACGGAAACGCTGGGTGCGACCCTGGCCTTCAGCCTCGCGCTGTCCCTGTGGAGCGCCAACGCCGGGATGAAGGCGATCTTCGATGCGCTCAACGTCGTCCATGGCGTCGACGAGGACCGCTCCCTCGTCCGCCTGACCTGCCAGACGCTGGGCTTCACGCTGGGCGCGATCGCCCTCCTGCTGCTCGCGCTGGCCGGTGTCGTCGCCGTCCCGGTCGCCGTGCGCTGGCTCGGCCTGACGGCGCTGACGGACATGCTGACGGTGCTGCGCTGGCCGGCGCTGGCGGCGGCGCTCGCCGGCGGCCTCGCCATCCTCTATCGCTGGGGCCCCTGCCGCCCCCGGCCCCCGTCCGGCAGCCGCTGGCCGGCGATCGCCATCGCCAGCCTCGTCGCCGTCGCCGCCTGGATGGCGGTCTCCATGCTCTTCTCCTGGTATGTCGCCCGCTTCGCCGACTACGACGGAACCTATGGCTCGCTGGGCGCCGTCGTCGGCTTCATGACCTGGATGTGGCTTTCGGCCGTGGTCATCCTGGTGGGCGGGGAGATCGACGCCGAGATCGAGCGGCAGCTACCCTGGCATTGACCCATGGGGGAACCCGGACGGCGTGTCCGGTGTTTCCAGCCCGTCGCCGACCCGTCCGGACCCGATCGATGCTGCGACCGGCCCTCTTCGCCCTTCCCTGTGTCCTCGCCCTCTGGGCCGCCCCCGCGGCGGCGCAGCGGTCGGCCGTCGACCTGCTCGTCGGCAAGGACGTGACGGCGGACTATGTCCAGCAGGTGGCGATGCACGACATGTTCCGGGTCGAGACCGGAAAGGTCGCGCTCCGCCGCGGCCGCGCGCCGGAAATCCGACTCCTCGCGCAGCAGGTGCTCGACGACCATGGCTGGCTCGGCGCCCAGCTCGCCCAGTCGATCGAGGAGGTCGCGCCGAAGCCGGAACTGCCGGCCCGCCTCGACCGCCCGCACAAGGCGCTCCTCGCCGGGCTCAATGGCGCGCCGGCGGCGGATTTCGACCGCATGTTCGTCCGCCTGCAGGTGCGTGCGACCGAGGACCTGCTTGCCCAGCATACGCGCTACGCGGTGACGGGCCCGGTCGACGGCCTGCGTCTGCTGGCCGAGACCGCCAAGCCCGTCGTCCAGGGTCACCTCAAGGCGCTGCGCGCCCTGCCTCCGATCCGCTGACGGACGGACCCATGGCGCCGCGCGCGACCTGGAAGGGCCATCTGACGCTGGGGGCGCTGAGCTGCCCGGTCGCGCTCTACGCGCTGGTGTCGGAGGGCGAGCGCATCCGGCTGCACACCCTCGACCGGCGCAGCGGGCACCGGGTGCGCCGGCAGTTCGTAGATGCCGAGACCGGCAAGCCGGTCGACCGCGACGCCCAGGTGAAGGGCTACGATACGGGCGACGGCCGTCACATCTTGCTGGAGCAGGAGGAGATCGACGCGGCCGTGCCGGCGAGCACCCATCGCATCGAGATCGAGAGCTTCGTCGCTGCGGCCGATTTCGATCCGGTCTTCCGCGACCGTCCCTATCGCCTGGCGCCGACCGACCGCAGCGGCCGGGAGGTCTTCGCCGTGGTCCGTGCCGCCATGGCGGCGGGCGGGGTGGTCGGCATCGGCCGCACGGTCCTGTTCCGCCGCGACCGCGCCCTCCTGCTGGCCCCGTGCGCAAGCGGCTTCGCCGCGGCGACGCTCCATTTCGACTACGAGGTCCGCGCCGCCGCTTCGATCCTGGAGGCGGTGCCCGACCGCCGCCTCGACCCGGAGATGATCGACCTCGTCCGCCACATCATCGGCACCCGGCGCGGCAGGTTCGACCCGGACGCCTTCGAGGACCGCTACGAGGCGGCGCTGGGCGAACTGATCCGGGCCAAGCAGGCCGGCAAGAAGCTGCCGAAGCCGCGCCCGGCCGCCGGCGGCGAGGTGATCGACCTGATGGACGCCCTGCGGCGGAGCGCCGGCGCCAAGGCACCGGCGCCGAAGGCGCGCAGCGGCGCCAGGACCGGCACGAGCAGGCGGGCGGCGGCCGGCAAGTCGGCGGCGCCGGCGCGCCGGCGCCGGGCGGGGTGAGCCATGGCGCGCGCCGCACCCGGGCCGGACCGGTTGGCCCCCTATCGTGCCCGGCGCGACTTCTCGCGCACCCGGGAGCCGCAGGGCGGCCGAGCCGGCGGCGGTGCGGCCCGCTTCGTCGTCCAGAAGCACGACGCGACCCGGCTCCACTACGACCTGCGGCTCGAGATGGACGGCGTCTTCCGCAGCTGGGCGGTGACGCGCGGGCCGAGCCTGGTGGCCGGCGAGAAGCGGCTCGCCGTCCAGGTCGAGGACCACCCGCTCGACTATGGCGGCTTCGAGGGCACCATCCCCAAGGGAGAGTATGGCGGCGGCACCGTGCTGGTCTGGGACCGCGGCACCTGGGCACCGGAGGGCGATCCGGCGCGGGCGCTGGGCAATGGCCACCTCGACTTCGTCCTCGAGGGCGAGAAGCTGCGCGGCCGCTGGCATCTCGTGCGTCTCCGCGGCAAGCCGCGCGAGAAGCGGGAGAACTGGCTGCTCATCAAGAGCGACGACGAGGCGGCGCGGCCGGCCGACGCGCCCGACATCCTCGAGGAACGGCCGGATTCGGTGGCGACCGGGCGCGGCCTGGCCGAGATTGCGGCCGGCGGCGACACCCGGCCGAAGCGGCGGCGCGGCGACGGGCGGGCGGCCGCCCCGACGGCCGGATCGGCCGCGGAGCCGATGCCGGAGTTCGTCGCGCCGTGCCTGGCGGCCCTGCAGCCCCGGGCGCCCACCGGGCGGCGGTGGCTGCACGAGATCAAGTTCGACGGCTACCGCATCCAGGTGCGCATCGCCGGCGGCCGGGCGCGGCTGCGCACGCGCAGCGGCCTCGACTGGACCGACCACTTCGGGAACGATCTTGCCGCCGCGTTGGCCGCCCTGCCGGCCCGATCGGCGCTGCTCGACGGCGAGGTCGTCGTCGAAGGCCCGTCCGGCGCCACGGACTTCGCCCTGATCCAGGCCGACCTCGCCGAGGGCCGCCGGGACCGCTTCGCGATCTGGCTCTTCGACCTCCTGCACCTCGACGGGCTCGACCTCCGGCGGGTGCCGCTCGTCCGCCGCAAGGAGCGGCTGGCGACGCTGCTCGCCGGGGCGGACGCCCGGGTCCGCTTCAGCGAGCATTTCGATGCCGAGGGCGACATGATGCAGCGCCATGCCTGCCGGCTCGGCCTCGAAGGCGTGGTCTCCAAGCTGCGCGACAGCCCCTACCGGTCCGGGCGCGGCAAGGACTGGGTCAAGTCGAAGTGCGGCCTCCGCCAGGAGTTCGTGATCGGCGGGTTCGTGCCGTCGAGCGTGTCCCGGCAGGCCGTCGGCTCGCTGGTGCTGGGCTACCACGACAAGGGCCGGCTGCGTCATGCCGGGCGGGTCGGCACCGGCTTCGACAACCGGACCGCGCGCGAGCTCTTTCGACGGCTGGACGCGATCGGCCGCGAGGCCTCCCCCTTCGCCGGACGGCTGTCGGCCGAGGCCGCCCGCGGCGTGCGGTTCGTCGATCCCGAACTGGTGGCGGAGGTCGAGTACCGCGGCTGGACCGCCGACCACCACCTGCGCCATGCTTCCTTCCGCGGGCTGCGCGAGGACAAGCCGGCGAAGGAGGTCGGCATCGAACAGCCGGAACCCGGCCGTGCGGAGCGACCGGCCTACCGCGTGCGCCTCACCCATCCGGACCGCGTCTACTGGCCGGATACCGGCGTCACCAAGGAGGGACTGGCCGAATACTACGCCGAGGTCTGGCCACGGATGGCGCCCCACGTCGTCGGCCGGCCGCTCGCCCTCGTCCGCTGCCCGGACGGCGTCGGCCGGGCGTGCTTCTTCCAGAAGCACGGCTGGCGGGGCATGCCGAAGACGATCCGGGTCGGCGCCGGCCCGGCGGGGGGCGAGCAACTGCTGTCGATCGACGGGCTCGACGGCGCCATCGGCCTCGTCCAGTCCGGCGCACTCGAGATCCACCCGTGGGGTGCGGCGCTGGCCGACATCGAGCGCCCGGACATGCTGACCTTCGACCTCGACCCCGGCCCGGAGGTCTCCTGGCAGGCGGTGATCGCAGCGGCGCTGGAAGTCCGGGCGCGGCTGGCGGCGGCCGGCCTCGCCGCCTTCGTCAAGACCTCGGGCGGCAAGGGCCTGCATGTCGTGGCGCCGCTGCGCCCGGCCGCCCGCTGGACGGCGGCCAAGGCCTTCAGCCGTGGCATCGCCGAGGCGATGGCGGGCGACGAACCGGGCCGCTACGTCGCCAAGGCGACGAAGGCGGCGCGTCGCGGCCGCATCTTCGTCGACTACCTGCGCAACGGCCGCGGCGCCACCGCCGTCGCCCCCTACAGCCCGCGGGCGCGCGCCGGCGCACCGGTCTCGATGCCCGTCGCCTGGGAGGAACTGTCGCCGGACATCGGACCCGCCTGGTTCACCGTCGCCAACGCGCCGACGCGCCTCGCGAACCTGGCGGGCGATCCCTGGGCCGACTTCCGCCGGGCCGCCGCGCCGCTGCCGGCGGTGTCGCCCTCGCGCCGGCGGCGCTAGCTCAGTCGCGGCGGCGGCGCTCGCCGGCAAGGCTGCGACGCAGCGCCTCCATGATGTCGACGACGTTGCCGGCGCGTGGCGCCGGCGGCGGCGCCTTCTCCCGCCGCGGCTTCCGGCCCTTTCGCCGCTTGCCGGCGATGATCGCCTGCAGGCGCTCCTGCACCGGGTCGCAGAGGAGGGCCGGGTCCCAGGGCCGGGTGCGCTCCTTGATGACGCGGCGGGCCACCGCGACCGCATCGGCCGGCACATCCGGCTCCTTGCCCCGGCCCGGCACGTCGACGTCGCCGCGCACCTGGTCCGGATCGCGCAGGGTCCAGAGCAGGACGCCGCGGCCGCGCGGCTCCAGCAGGACGCGACGCTCGCGCCGATAGAGGACGAGGCGCGACAGCCCGGCCGTGGCCGTCTGCTCCATGCCTTCGCGGATGACCGCGAACGCCTCTTCCCCCACCTTGTCGTCGGGCAGGAGATAGTGCGGACGGTCGCGCCAGATCGCCGGCACCGTGTCGGCCGGCACGAAGCGCTCGATGTCGATCGTCCGCGTGCTCTCCAACCGGACGGCCGCCAGTTCCTCCTCTTCCAGAAGGACGAACTCGCGCTCGCCCGTCTCGTAGCCCATCACCAGCCGATCCTCGGGGACGGGCCGGCCGGAACCGGCATCGACGTAGCGGCTGGCAACGGGATTGCCCGTGGCGCGGTTGATGGTCCGGAAGCGGACGCGCTCGCCCTCGGTCAGGGCCGGGGTCATCGCCACCGGACAGGTGACCAGCGACAGCTTGAGGTAGCCCTTCCAGAAGGCATGTGGTGCAGCCATCGGCCGTTGCCCCGTGCGATCCCCGCGGATGCCGAGCCAACGGGCAGCCGCGCGCCCGCGTTCCCGCATCGCTCGCGCCCGCCCGCCATCGCCATGCCGCACCGACTGGAGTAGCCTCCGTCCGGCAGCCCCGGAGGACCCGTTCCGATCGTCCGCTTCGCCGTCCGAGCCGTCGCCTTCGTCGCCATCGTCCTGTGGACGGTGCTGCTGGCCGGCGCCCTGCAGTCCCTGCTCGAGACGGGGACGGTGCTGCGCTCGCTCGAGATCGAGCTCGGCCAGCCCGAACTGGAGGCGATCCTCTACAACCTGATCCTGCGCATCGAGGCGGCCGGGCCGGTCGGGCTGGTGCTGGCCTGGCTGTTCGGCCTCGTCGTCATCCTCGTCGTGCGCCGGGTCCTGCTGGCCCTCGTCGGCGCCATCTGGGATGCGACGGCGACCTGGGCGCAAGGGCCTCGGCCGCCGGTCACCTCCGCGCCCCACGCCCCGCCGGCACGCCACCGGCCGCCTTGGGCGGCGGGACCATGGGCGCGGCAGGCCCCGGCCCAATCCCGGGACGCCGCCGCATCCGCTCCACCCGCGCCCGGTCCTCCGGGGCCCGGCCCGGCGGCGCCGCCGCGCAGGCCGGCGACACCCGTGCGGCGCCCGCTGGTCGAGCGGACGGACAGCCGCCGCGACGCGCCCCCGGGCGAGGCAGGCGTTGTCTTGCAGCGCCCGCGAGGGCATATGGATGGGTCATGAGAGCCGCATTGTTCCAGATCGTCCGGCGCCTCGCCGCCGACCCGCGGGTCCAGGAGAAGGCCGTCGACCTGATGCAGCGGGCGAAGCCCAAGCTCCAGGCCGCGGCTGCCGAGATCCGCTCCGCCGCCCGCGACGTCGATCCGAGACAGGATCCGCGCGGGTTCGCCCGGCGCCTGAAACAGGGCTGGACCGACCGGACGCGGTCGTAGGCGTCGGCGCGGCAGCGTGATGACCGGTGCGGCGGGCGCGGTCCGGTACGGACGCGACGATCGGCTGCCGCCGCTCGAACTGCTGCTGAACGCGCTTCAGCACGTCGCCGTCATCGCCCCGGTCGGGCTCGTCTTCCCCGCCCTCGTCGCCGCGGCCGCGCACCTCCCGGCCGACGACGCCGAAGCCGTCATCGCGGCGTCGCTGATCGCCCTCGGCGCCGGGTCGATCCTGCTCTGCCGTGCCGGCCGATGGTCCGGAGCCGGCTTTCTCGCGCCCTCCATCTTCACCGCCGCCTACCTGCCGGGATGCCTCGCGGCGGCAGCGGTCGGTGGCATGCCGCTGGTCGCCGGGATGACGATCTTCGCCGGCCTCTGCGAAATCGGCTGGTCCTTCGTCCTGCATCGCTGGCGCCGCCTGCTGCCGGTCGAGATCTCCGGCCTCGCGGTCGTCATGATCGGGCTGACGCTGGCGCTCCTCGGCTTCGAACTGGTGTTCGCGGTCGAGCCGGGCGGGCCGTTCCCGAGCGAGCCGGCCCAGGTCGAAGTCTGGATCCTGGGGCTCGGATCGCTCGCCTGCATCGTCGCCCTGAACGTCTGGGGGCGCGGCCCGGTCCGCACCTTCGCGGTCCTCGTCGGCGTGACCGCAGGCTATGCCGCCGCGGCGGTCGCGGGCATGGTCGACCGCGCCGGCCTCGGCGTCGACCTGACCGGCCCGCTCGTCGAACTGCCCCGCCTGCTCCTCGTCCTGCCGACGTTCGACGCCGCGCTCGCGCCGCATTTCGTCATCGGCGCCCTGGCCTCGGCCCTGCGCGCGATGGGCGACATCACCACCTGCCAGCGCCTGACGGACCGGCGCTGGGTCCGCCCCGACTTCGATTCGATCGAGCGCGGCGTGCGCGCCGACGGCCTGTCGACGATCGTCGCCGGCGCCCTGGGCAGCGTCGGCCTCAACACCTTCTCCGGCTCGATCGGCCTCTCCCAGGCTTCGGGCGTCCTTGCCCGGCAGGTCGGCGCGGCCGTCGGCGCACTCTTCGTCCTGCTCGCCTTCTGCCCGCCCGTGGTGGCGCTGGCGGCGGCGATGCCGCGCCCGGTGACGGGCGCCGTCCTGCTCTTCTCCTCGACCTTCATCCTCGCCAACGGGCTGCAGATCATCGTCGCCCGGCTGCTCGACGCCCGGCGCATCCTGACGATCGGGCTCGGCACCTTCTTCGGCATCAGCCACGCCGCCTTCCTCGGCTTCTACGCCACCCTGCCGTCCTGGCTCGGCGCCGTCGCCGGCTCGGCGCTCATGCTGTCTCTGGTGATCGCGCTGGCGCTCAACGCCGTCTTCCGCATCGGCGCCACGCGGACCGTGCGCATGGCGGTGCCGGTCGACCCGGACCTGCCGCAGCGCATCCATGCGCTCTGCGAGGAGGGGGGTGCCGCGGCCGGCGCGCGGCGGGACGTCGTCGACCGGGTGTTCTCGGCCGCCATGGAGGCGGCCGAGATCGCGCTCGACGCGCCACGGCCCGGCGCGACGTTCGCGCTCACCCTCGGCTTCGACGAGTATTTCGTCGACGCGACCGCGGCGTTCGAGCGGTCGGGTGCCGTCGCGGCGGACACGCCCGGCGATGGGGACCTGCCGGTGCCGCTGGCCGACCTCGCGATGCTGCTGATCCGCCGCCAGGCCGACCGGGTGACCGAGACGACCGAGAACGGCCGCACCGTGCTGCGGATGCGGTTCGACGCCTGACGCCCCTCGCCCGCACGCCGGGCCGGCCGGTTCAGCGCGCCAGCGCCCGCTCGATCTCCAGCAGCCGCGCGTCGAGGTCGATGCGCATGGTCGAGGCGACCTCGAGGTCGCGATCCTCGAAGGCGTCGCGGTCGGGATGCCCCGCCTGCCAGCGGCGGACGGCCTCGTCCCGGGCACGGACCAGCAGGCCCATCTCCGGCCGGTAGAGCCGGAAGAGCGCCGTCAGCCAGCGGTTGACCGCCCAGGACGGATGCTGACGGTCGATCGCGAACCGGCCGAGCATGGCCTCGACCGCAGGCGCCGGATACCACGCCTCGCCGGTCACCCAGCGATTGGTCGTGAACAGTCGCACCGGGTCGCCCGCAGGGCCGATGCCGATCGCCACCAGGTGGCTCGGCGCCTCCTCGGCGACGGCCGCGGCGGGCACGCCCTGGGCGGCGATGCCGGGGGGCATGCCGGCCGGTCGCAGGAAGGTGTGGAAGTGGCCGACCTCGCCGTCGTCGCCGGCCTCGGCGTGGCAATGGAAGTAGTACTGCGCGTGCGAGTTCGGATCGTAGACGTCGCCCCCCTGGGGGTAGTGGCGCCAAGGTTCCGGCGGCGCGGTCGAGCGGGTCAGGCGGGCCACCATGGTCTCGCCGGCACGACGCAGCACCCGCCGGCAGGCGGCGATCTCGCGGGCCGCGGCCAGCACGTCGTGGCGATCGGAGTCCGGCAGGCGCCGCAGCCGGTCGACGGCGTCAGGCATCGGCGCCCGCCGGGACGGCGGCCATTGGCGGGAACCGTCGCGACCGATAGCATCGCGCGGCGCGCCCCTCGACCTCCCGGACCCGACTCAATGGACCTCCGATCGCATATCCGCACGATCCCGGACTTTCCCAAGCCCGGCATCCTCTTCTACGACATCTCGACCCTGCTGGCCCACCCTGCCGCCTGGCGGCGGGCGATGGAGGATCTGGCCGAACGGGTCGTCCCCTACCGGCCCGACGCGCTGGCCGGCATCGAATCGCGCGGCTTCCTGACGGCGGCGCCGCTGGCGCTGATGCTGGGCTGCGGCTTCATCATGGTGCGCAAGAAGGGCAAGCTGCCGGGACGGACCGTCCCCCTGACCTACGACCTCGAATACGGCACCGACACGGTCGAGGTCCAGGCCGACGCGGTCGAGCCCGGCCAGCGCATCGTGCTGCTCGACGACCTGCTCGCGACCGGCGGAACCGCCGCCGCGGCGGCGCGGCTGCTGCGCCAGGTCGGGGCGACCGTACCGGCCCTGGCGGTCATCATCGAGCTCGGCTTCCTCGCCGGCCGCGACCGCCTCGACATCCCGGCCGAGGCCCTGATCCGGTACGACTCGTGACGGCGGGCGCGCCGCCCGAGGTCGGCTTCGTCCTGCGCCACAAGGAGGACGACCCGTTCCGGGTCAACCGCACCAACCAGCAGGCCCTTGCACGGGCGGCCGCGCGCGCCGGCTTCGCGACCACGGTGCTCGATCCGTCGCGGCCGGAATTCGAGTCGGCGGCCGCCCACTGGCGGCGGCAGGCCCGCCGGCCGGTCCTGTTCTGCTGGGGCAAGACCCTGGACCGCCTGCCCGACGCCGTCGCCGACGTCCCGGTCCTGTGCCGCGACGGCAACCCGCCGTGGTACGGCAGCGCCGCCGTGAACTATCGCGAACGGGCGGGGAAGGTCCTGCTGCACATCGACCACGACATCCTCGACTACGCCTCGGCGCTGAACCGCGCGCCCGTCCGCCCGGCCGCCGAGTTCTGGTGCGACGCCGGCGACATGGCCGGCGCCGAGACGCCCACCTCGCGGCGCACCATCCTCTTCGTCGCCGCCTTCACCGCCATCGACAGCGCCCGCCTCGCCGCCAACGAGGCGCGCCTGGCCGCCATGCCGCGGCCGGTCCGCGACTTCGCGGCGGCGATCATGGAAGAGGCGCGCGGCACGTTCCGGCGGCCCCTGCCCGAGATCGCGGCCAACCTGCGCCCTCGCCTGCTGCCCGAGGCAAAACCGACCGGCGCGACGGTCCGGGCGATCCTCGAATATTGCTGCATGCGGTTCTCGCACGAGGAGAAGCACGAACTGGCCGCGGCCGCGCGCGAGTTCCCGGGCATCATCGTCACCCCGCACGATCGCGAGCGGATTCCCGCCCACCCCGAGACCCGGTTCCTGCCGCCGATGCCCTTTCCCCGGCTGCTGGAACTGTTCGCCCAGACCCGCTCGGTACTGGCCCACCTGCCGCAGCGGATGACGGGCGCGCTCAGCGAACGCTTCCACAATGCCGGCATCCGCGGCGCCTTCACCATCCTGCCGCGCAGCAACGCGGTCGCCCGGCGCCCGGACCTCGAGCCCTACCTGCTGCCGTTCGAGCCCGGCGCGGCGGCGGTTCCCGAGCACCTGGCCCGGCTGCGCGACGACCCCGGGAGCTTCGAGGCGATGCAGGAACCGCTTCGCCGGACGACGCGGGAGACCTACTCGCCCGACCGGGCCATCACCGCGATGCTGGCACATGCCCCCCGCTAGGCCGAACACCATCCCCTTCCAGCGTCCCACCTTCGGGCGGACGGAACGACGCTATGTCGGCGAGGCGCTGCGCTCGGGCTTCATCGGCGGCCGCGGCGCCTTCACCCGTCGCTGCGAAGCGGCGATCTCCGCCGCCTGCGCCGACCATCCGGTGATCCTGACCGCCAGTTGCGGCACGGCACTGGAGATGTCGGCGCTGGCGCTCGGGATCGGCCCGGGCGACCGGGTCATCGCGCCCTCCTTCACCTTCCCGATCACCGTCACGCCGTTCCTGCTGCGCGGTGCTGCCGTCGACTTCGCCGACATCCTGCCCGACAGCTTCAATCTCGATCCCGATTCCGTGGCGCGCCTGGTCGGACCACGGACCCGGGCGATCGTCGTCGTCCACTATGCCGGCGTCGCGGCGGACATGGCTCGCCTCGGCCAGATCGCGGACCAGCACGGGCTGGCGCTCGTCGAGGATGCCGCGCACGCCTATGGCGCCACGCTGGACGGCCGCCCGCTCGGCACGTTCGGCCGGCTCGGATGCTTCAGCTTCCAGAACTCCAAGAACCTCTCGGCCGGCGAGGGCGGCGCGATCGTCGTCAACGACCCGGCCCTGCTCGAACCGCTGACCGAGATGGCATGGAAGGGCACCGACAAGGCCCGCTTCGCCGCCGGCGAGGTCCCGCGCTACCAGTGGACCAGCCTCGCCTCCTCCTATGCCCCCTCCGACGTGACCGCGGCCGTGCTCCTGGCCCAGCTCGAGCGGGCGCCGGAACTGACGCAGAGACGGCTCCGGCTGTGGGCGCGCTACCGTCGGCGCCTCGCGCCGGCGGCCGCCAGCGGCATCGCCCTGCCCTCGCCCCCGCCGTCGCACCGCCACAACGCCCACATCTTCGCGCTGCTCATGCGCGACCGGGCCCAGCGCGACCGCTTCCTCGCCCACGCCGGCAAGAACGGCATTCTCTGCGTCGACCATTACCAGCCGCTGCACACCGCGCCCTATGCCCGGGACCGGCTCGGCTGCACGGAACACCTGCCGGTGACCGAGGACGTGGCCGCGCGGATCGTCCGGCTGCCGCTCTTCGCCCATCTCCGCGCGGCCGAGGTCGACCGGGTGTGCGACATGCTGCTGGGTTTCCTGGAGCGGGAGGGGTGACGCCGCTCGCGATCTATGGCGGCGCGTTCGTCGCCATCCTGAAGACCGTCGATCGCATCAACCGCGCGGGACCGCGCTGGCAGGTGACGGGCATCGTCGACGACGTCCTCCCGCCTGGACGGGAGGTGGCGCCGGGCGTGCGCGTGCTCGGCGGCGCCGCCGTCCTGCCCGGCCTGCTGGCGGCCGGGGCCGCGGTCTTCCACAATGTCCGCGGCTCGGCCGCCGCCCGGCGTGCGGTCTGGGACCGGATCGCCGCGGCGGGCGGGACCTCCTGCGACCTCGTCGATCCCGATGTCGATCTCTGGCAGGTCGAGCACGGCCCGGGGCTCTGCGCCGCCCAGGGCGTGCTGCTGTCCGCCCCGGTGCGCATCGGCCGGTGCTGCACCCTCAGGCTCGGCGCCGTCGTCAGCCACGACGCCGTCATCGGCGACTATGTGCTGGTCGGGCCCGGCGCCGTCGTCGGCAGCCGCGTCGAGATCGGCGACGATGTCGAGATCGGGGCCGGCGCGGTCGTCGCCGCCGGTGCCCGCGTCGGGCCGGGTGCCAGCATCGGGGCCGGCGCCGTGGTCGTCCGCGACGTGCCGGCCGGCGGCCGGATCGTCCCGGTCGCCGGACGCGCCGCCGCCGCGCCGCCGTGAGCGAGCCGGCACCGCCCGTCGACATCGGCGCGATGCGGCTGCAGGCGCGGGTCCTGCGGTCGGCCGGCCGCTACGAGGAGGCGCTCCGCCTCCTGACGGCGGCCCTCCGGCTGGCGCCCGGCGACCGGGCGGTGATGCGGGCCCTGGTCGAGACGCGCGCGGCGGCGGCCATCGCCGCCGGCGACTGGCCGGCGCTGAGCCGCGCCTGGGCCACGGTCGCAGGCGGGCTCGCCATCCGGACGGGCGTCGAGCCGGGGCTGCCGGCGCCGCTCGTCCGGATGACGATCGGGGGCGGGCGGCTGACGGCGCGCTTGCCGGCGGAACGCGGCACCAGTCCGAGCGACAGTCCCGTCATCGTCGCGCTGCGGCTGCTGCGCCCCACCCGGTTCTGGCTCGCGATCGACCGCACCTTCGGGCGGCCCGTCACGGTCCTGGTCGATCCCACCGACGGCGACGGGCCGGCCAGGACCCTGCCCCACCTCGCCGGGTCGAGCCGGTGCGACCTGGCGATCCCGATACCCGACTTCGACTTCCTCGGCGAGGCGGGCTACGCCGCCCTGCTGGCGCGGCTGGAGGACGTGCCGTGGCCGGCCCGCCGGCCGGTCGCCCTCTGGCGCGGCGCGCCGACCGGCGAAGTGCCGGCGAGCGGCGACGCCGCCGACCTGCCGCGCGTCCGCCTCTGCCGGATCGCGGCGGCGAGCGGGGGACGGATCGACGCCGGGCTCCATCGCCTCGTCGACCTGG
Organism: Allostella sp.; assembly: GCF_041913585.1. Taxonomy (NCBI): domain Bacteria; kingdom Pseudomonadati; phylum Pseudomonadota; class Alphaproteobacteria; order Rhodospirillales; family Allostellaceae; genus Allostella; species Allostella sp. The sequence goes on along the minus strand of NZ_JAYSFE010000063.1, from coordinate 12,538 downwards.
AGCGCTTCCCGCCCGGAACGCAGACGGCGCTCGAACCGCTGCTGCGACCGCTGGTCGCCACCAGCAGCTACCCGCGCTGGCGTTACCAGATCTACATCGACGGCCATGCCAACGCCTGGAGCGGCATGTTCCAGCGGCTGGCCACCGGCAGCGCCGTGCTCAAGGTCGAATCCGCCGCCGGCTGGCGGCAGTGGTATTATGATCGGCTCGTCCCCTGGCGGACGGTGGTGCCGGTCGCCAGCGACCTGTCGGACCTCGTCGACAAGGTCGACTGGCTGCGGCGAAATGACGAGTTCGCCGCCGCCATCGGCCGGGCCGGCCAGGCGCTCGTGCGCGCGCTCGACCTCGATTCGCAGTTGGCGGAGGGCATGCAGGCCGTCCGCATGGCCGAACAGGCGCTGATCCGCGCCGAAGGTCAGGGGCGGTAGGCGGCGAACCAGGGATCGAGGTCGGCGGCGAGGCGGGCGTCGATCCATGCCCGGTCCTCGGCGCCGAGATAGTCGACGAAGCCGCCGACCCGGCCGCGCCGCGCCTTGTAGGATTCGGGATCGTCGGCGTCGCGCGGCCGCAGCCGATCGGAGACGAAGGCGCCCGCCGCCTCGGCCGCCCGCATCCGGTCGAAGGCGCACTCGGCGACGACCGCGTCCACGATCGCGGGCGCGACCGGGCCGAAGCCGGCGAAGGCCAGCACCCGCGCCAGGGTCGCCGCGGTGTCGGCGTGCAGTTCCTCGTAGGTCACGAGCAGGAAGTCTCGTGGCACCGCGCGTGCGGCCGCCCAGGCATTGTAGAAGGCGACGAGCGAGGCGAGGCCGCCGACCGGGCCGCGGACGAGATCGGACAGGGTCTCCTCCGGCCGGGCCGCTCCGAACCCGGGCTCGCCGCGCCGGGTGCGCTGGAAATGGAGGGAGACCAGCACGTCGCGCGGGTCACGGACCAGCAGCAGCACCCGATGGTCGGCATAGATGCGCTTGTCGGTGGCGACGCGGTCCGCGGGTTTGAGCTGCGGGTAGTCGTCGTGGCTGACCTCGATCGCCGGCAGCCGGGGCACGGCGCGGGCGGCGAGGCGGAGGTCGGCCGGGTCGGGCAGGCGGACGCCGCCGATCCGCTCGACGGTCCGTCCGATCATGGTGCGCAGCCAGGTCCGGCCGCACTTGGGATATTCGAGGAGAAAGACGTCGGCGGCGGCGAAGGTGAGCAGGCAGTCGAGCGCCTGCGCGTCGGAGGCGCGGGCCGGGCGGGCCGCCCCGAGCGCGTCGTCGAGATAGCGGTAGCGGTCGAACCCGGGCAGCGCGGCCGCGGCCACCGCCCGGAAGCGCTCGGCCCCGTCCGGCCGGCCGAGCCCGGACGCAAAGGCGACCAGGAGGCGGCCGGCGGCCGCCGGCGACGGTTCGCCCGCGGCCGGCGCCGCCGCCAGGGCGCGGCCGAGGCGGTCGACCTGGGGCCAGTCGCGGCGGCGCAGCGCATCCTGGGCCGACCACAGCAGAAGGCGCGTCGCCGCGTCCGTCATCCCCGGCGCCGGTCGCCGCCCGCCGGAAACACGAGGCGGCCGGCGACCAGCACCACCACCGCCACCACCGCGACGATCACCGTCGCCAGCGCATTGATCTGCGGGCTGACCCCCATGCGGACGCTGGAGAAGATCGCCATCGGCAGCGTCGTGGCGCCCGGTCCCGAGGTGAAGCTCGCCAGCACCAGGTCGTCGAGCGAGAGGGTGAAGGCGAGCAGCCAGCCGGCAACGACGCCGGGCGCGATCATCGGCAGGGTGATGCGGAAGAAGACGGCCGCCGGCCGGGCCCCCAGGTCCATTGCGGCCTCGGCGATGGCCGGGTCGAGCCCGACGAGCCGGGAGCGCACGACCACCGTGACATAGGCCATGGCGAGCGTCGCATGGGCGAGCGTGATGGTGCCGACGCCGCGCTCGGCCGGCCATCCGGTCAGCCCCTGGACGGAGACGACGAGCAGCAGCAGCGCCAGCCCGAGGATGACCTCGGGCAGGACCAGCGGGGTCGCCAGCATCGCCGTGAAGAGCATCCGGCCCGGCAGCCGCGGCCGCGCCAGGGCCATGCCGGCGGCGGTGCCCAGGACCGTCGCCACCGACGCCGAAAGGACGCCGATGACGAGGCTGGTCCAGGCGGCGTCGAGCAGCGCCGCGTTGCGGACGAGTTCGCCGTACCACTTGGTCGAGAACCCGCTCCACACCGTGACGAGGCGGGATTCGTTGAAGGAGTAGACGACGAGCGTCGCGATCGGCAGGTAGAGGAAGGCGTAGCCGAAGACCAGCATGGTGAGGACGAACCGCGACATGCGGCCGCTCACCGCCCGTCCCCCTGCAGCCGCTGCGCCAGGAGCAGCGGCAGGATCAGCACCAGCAGCAGCGCGACCGCGACCGCCGAAGCGACCGGCCAGTCGGTGTTGGAGAAGAACTCGTCCCAGACGACCTTGCCGATCATCAGCGTGTCGGTGCCGCCGAGGAGGTCCGGGATGACGAATTCCCCGACCGCCGGCACGAAGACCAGCATCGCGCCGGCGACCATGCCCGGCACCGACAGCGGCAGCGTCACCCGGAGGAAGGCGCCGCGCGGCCGGCAGCCGAGGTCGGACGCGGCCTCGATCAGGGTCGGGTCGAGCCGCTCCAGCGTCGCGTAGAGCGGCAGGATCATGAAGGGCAGGTAGGAATAGACGATGCCCAGGATCACCGCCGGCTCGGTCGACAGCATCACCAGCGGCTGGTCGACGAGGCCGAGCCCGAGCAGCAGGTTGTTGAGGATGCCATTGGGCGCGAGGATGCCGATCCAGGCATAGACGCGGATGAGGAAGCTGGTCCAGAAGGGCAGGATGACGAGCGTCAGCAGCAGCGGCCGCCAAGGCGCGGGCGCCCGGGCGATGCCGTAGGCGACCGGATATCCCAGGACGAGACAGATCGCGGTGGCGATCGCCGCCACCTTCAGGGAGTTGAGATAGGCGACGAGGTAGAGCGGGTCGTCCAGCAGGTAGGCATAGTTGCCGAAGTCGGGCGCGATCCGCGGCACCCCGTCCTGGAACCCGACCGGCGGCACGAAGGGCGGCGTGCCGAGTTCCTTGGTCGACAGGCTGACGCCGACCACGACCAGGAACGGCAGCAGCAGGAACAGCACCAGCCAGGCATAGGGCAGCAGCAGGACGAGGCGCTGGAAGCCGCCGCCCGACCCGGCCGGCGATGCCGCGCTCACGGCGCCACCAGCACGGCGTTCTCGGCGGTCCAGGAGAGCCAGACCGCCTCCTCCCAGGTGAAGGGCGGCTCGTCGGCGAGCCGGAGATTGGGCCGGGTCGCGGCGATGCGGCGGCCCTCGGCGGTCTCGACATGGTAGATGAACTGGTCGCCGAGATAGGCGATGTCGCGGATCGTGCCGAAGGCCCGGTTGACCCGCGCCGGCGGCTCGGCGCGGCCGATGGTGATCTTCTCCGGCCGCACCGCCATCGTCGCCGGCTGGCCCGGCTGCCAGTCGCCGGCGCCGACGGCGGCGAGCGCGCCGGCGAAGTCCTGGCACCGCATCATCACGACGTCGCCCGCCGCCGCCTCGACCGCGCCGTCGAAGAGATTGGCCATGCCGATGAAATCGGCGACGAAGCGCGAGCGCGGATGCTCGTAGACCTGGAGCGGCGTGCCGACCTGCATGATCCGGCCGCGGTCCATGACCGCGATCCGGCTCGACATGGTCATCGCCTCCTCCTGGTCATGGGTCACGATCAGGAAGGTGATGCCGACCTGCTCCTGGATCGTCACCAGCTCGAACTGGGTGCGCTCGCGCAGCTTGCGGTCGAGCGCGGCCAGCGGCTCGTCGAGGAGCAGGATCTTGGGGCGCTTGACGAGCGCGCGCGCCAGCGCCACGCGCTGGCGCTGGCCGCCGGAGAGCTGGTGCGGCCGGCGCCGGGCGAGATCCTGGAGCTGGACCAGTTCCAGGGCCTCGGCGACGCGCGTGCGGATCTCGCCCCGGGGCCGCCCTTCCTGGACGAGGCCGAAGGCGACGTTGCGCTCGACCGTCATGTGCGGAAAGAGGGCGTAGGACTGGAACATCATGTTGACGGGCCGCGCGTAGGGCGGCACCCCCGTCATGTCCTGGCCGTCGATGACGATCCGCCCCTCGTCGGGTGCCTCGAAGCCGGCGATCATGCGGAGCAGCGTGCTCTTGCCGCTGCCCGAGCCGCCGAGGAGCGCGAACACCTCGCCCCGCTGCAGGTCCAGCGACACGCCGTCGACGGCGGCGACGGGGCCGAAGCGCTTGACCACGCCCTCGACCCGGAGGATCGGGGCCGCGCCCTCCGGCTCCGCCGCCGGGCGGTGGCGATCCATCACCCGTCAGCGACCGGTCTTGACGCGCGTCCAGGCGCGGGTGCGCAGCCGCTCGTAGCCGGAATCGGCCGGCGTCAGGGTGTAGAACTTCTCGACGATCGCCGGCGGCGGATAGATGCGCGGGTCGTCGCGGACGGCCGGGTCGAGCAGCGGGATCGCCGCCTGGTTGCCGGTGGCGTAGCCGACGAAGGACGAGGCCTTCGCCGCCACCTCGGGCCGCATGACGAAGTCGAGGAAGGCGTGCGCCTCGGCGACGTTGGCGGCGGAGGACGGGATCGCCATCACGTCGACGCCGAAGAGCGCACCCTCCTTGGGGATCGAATAGCTGACCTCGACCCCGCGCTTGGCCTCCTTGGCGCGGTTCATCGCCTGGATGACGTCGCCCGAGAAGCCGAAGGCGACGCAGATGTCGCCGTTGGCGAGCGCGTTGATGTACTCGGACGAGTGGAACTTCCGGACATGCGGCCGAACCTTCTGCAGGTGGGCCGCAGCGGCGTCGAGGTCGGCCTTGTCCTTGCTGTCCGGGTTGCGGCCGAGCCAGACGAGGGCGGCGGAGAAGACGTCGGTCGGCGAATCGAGCAGCATGACGCCGCACTTGGCGAAGCGGGACACCACGGCCGGGTCCATCACCATGGCGAGGCTGTCGAGCGGCGCGTCCGGCATCGCCTCGCGCACCTTTCGGACGTTGTAGCCGACCCCGGACGTGCCCCACATCCACGGCACGCTGTAGGCGTTCTGCGGGTCGTACTTCGCCAGCAGCGCCATGATCTTCGGGTCGAGATTCCCCCAGTTCTTCAGCTTGGAACGATCGAGGCTCTGGTAGACGCCGGCGGCGAGCTGCCGGACGAAGAAGGGCGAGTTGGTGGGCGTCACGATGTCGTAGCCGGAGCGGCCGGTCAGCAGCTTGGCCTCCAGCGTCTCGTTGGAATCGTAGACGTCGTAGACGACCTTGATCCCGGTCTCGGCCTCGAAGGCCGGCACCGTCTTGGGATCGATGTAGTCGCTCCAGTTGTAGACCTTGAGCGTCCGCTCCTGCGCCCCGGCCGCCGCCGCGCACAGGACCGCCAGCGCCACCCCGGCGATCAGACCGCGCATCGTCACCATTCCCCTCCTGCGAACCCCGGACATCCCCTGTCGGCGCATTCAGCCGATGCCGCGGGGCGGTGTCAACGTGACCTACCCCGCCCGTTCCGGCCCGCCGTCGACGGGTGCCCACAGCACGTCCTCGATATGGCCCGCCCCCGTCGCCAGCATCGCCAGCCGGTCGATGCCGAGCGCAATGCCGGCGCTCTCCGGCATGCCGTGCCCGAGCGCCGCCAGGAAGTCCTCGTCGATCGGGTAGCGGACGCCGTAGAGCCGCTCCTTGCGGTCCATGTCGGCGACGAAGCGCGCCCGCTGCACGGCGGCGTCGGTCAGCTCGCCGAAGGCGTTGGCGAGCTCGACGCCGCAGACATAGAGCTCGAAGCGCTCGGCGACGCGCGGGTCCTCGCGGCTCGGACGGGAGAGCGCCGCCATCGAGATCGGATAGTCGTGGAGCACGGTCGGCGCGCCGTGGCCGAGCCTGGGCTCGATCCGTTCCAGGAAGATGCGGAAGAAGATCGTCTCCCAGTCGTCGCCGGGATGGGGCGGGATGCCGATGCGGGCGGCCGCCTCGGCGAGCGGGGCCGGCGACGGCGCCGCCGGATCGTCGGTCGCCGCCATCAGGTCGATGTCGGCCCAGCGCCGGAACGCCTCGGCGACGCTGACCACCGTCCAGGGCCGGAACGGGTCGGCGACGGCGGACCCCATGCGGAGCACGTTCTCGCCGCCGGCGGTCGCCGCGGCCTGGAGGAGCCCGCGGCAGTCCTCGACCAGGTCGCGCCAGCCGGCGCCGGCGCGATACCATTCGAGCAGCGTGAATTCCGGGCTGTGGAGCCGGCTGCCCTCGCGGTTCCGGAACACGCGGGCAAGCTGGTAGATGCGCGGCGCGCCGCCGACCAGCAGCTTCTTCATCGCGAATTCGGGCGAGGTGTGGAGATGCATCCGCCGCCGGATGCGGCCGTCCGCCGCCTCGAGATCGGTCGCGAACGCCATCAGGTGCGGCTCCAGGCCGGGCGAGACCTGGAGCGCCGGGGTCTCGACCTCGAGGAAGTCGCGGGCGTCGAACCAGGCGCGGATCGCCGACACCATCGCGGCGCGCCGACGCAACGTCGGCAGACGGCGGGCGAAGCGGTCGCGGTGCCACCACGGGCGGACGTCGGCCATCGGGCTCCTCCAGGCTGGGCGGCGCAGGAACGCTCGCCGTCATCGGCGCCCGGCCTCATAGGCGAACCCACGCCCGCCGCCAAGCCGGTTGCGCCACCCGCGCCCCGCCGCTAGCGTTCGCCTCCCCACCCCCGGTCCGACCCGAGAGCCGCCGACCATGACCGAAGCCGCCGCCGCGCCGACCTGGCCCGACGACATCTACCGCGCCCTCAAGCAGGCCGGCATCCGCCAGGTCGCGCATGTCCCCGACGCCGGGCACGCGCGCCTCATCAAGTGCTGCGAGGCCGACAACGCCATGCAGGTGGTGACCCTGACCACCGAGGAGGAAGGGGTCGCGATGTTGTGCGGCGCCTATCTCGGCGGCCAGCGCGGCGTCCTCTTGGTGCAGTCGAGCGGCGTCGGCAACTGCATCAACATGCTGTCGCTGCCGCAGACCTGCCGCATGCCGTTCCTGATGATCGTCACCATGCGGGGCGAGTATGGCGAGTTCAACCCGTGGCAGAACGCCATGGGGCGGGCGACCGAAGCGGTGCTGACCGCGATGAACGTCGTCTGCTACCGTTGCGACCGGCCGGAGGATGTCGGCCCGACGGTGGCCAACGCCGCCCGCTACACCTTCGAGGGCGGGCCGCCCGTCGCCATCCTGCTGTCCCAGCGCCTGATCGGCGCCAAGGCCTTCGTGAACGAGTGAGCCCGGCCATGACCGCCCCCACGATCCACCGCCGCCCCCTCGTCGCCCGGCTGCTCGCCGGCCGCGACGAGCGCCTGCTCGTCATCACCGGGCTCGGCACGCCGACCTACGACGCCGCCGCCGCCGGCGACGACCCGCGCACGTTCTTCCTGTGGGGCGCCATGGGCGGCGCCACCATGATGGGCCTCGGCCTCGCGCTCGCCCAGCCGGACCGGCGCGTGCTGGTGCTGGCCGGCGACGGCGAGATGCTGATGGCGGTCGGCAGCCTCGCCACCGTCGCCATGAAGCGGCCGGCCAACCTCGCCGTCGTCGTCCTCGACAACGAGCATTTCGGCGAGACCGGGATGCAGCCGACCCCGACCCATGCCGGCGTCGATCTCGCCGGCATGGCCGCCGCGGCCGGCTGGACGAAGACCATGACCGCGCGCAGCGAGGCCGACGTGCCGGCGCTGGTCGACGCCGCCCGCAACGCGCCCGGCCCCGTCTTCGCCGTCGCCAAGATCATCGCCGAGAAGCTGCCCTTCGTGCTGCCGCCCAAGGACGGCGGCTACCTCAAGGACCGCTTCCGCGAGGCCGTTCTGGGCAAGGCCTGAACCGCTTCCGGCCGGGTCGTCGGTCCGGTCGTCAGCCGGGTCGTCAGTCGCCGGCGATGGCCCGGCCGGCCAGCTCGAACGGACTGGACAGTGCGGCGCCCACCGCGTTGAAGACAAAGGCGCCCGCCCGGCGCAGGCCGCCAGCCTTGCCGTCGCCGGCCGCCGCGAGCCGCGGATAGAGGGCGACCAGGCTGAGATAGCGGTCGTGGTTCATGCGGTCCGACGCCTCGAGACTGGAGATGTCGATGACCTGGACGTTGGCCTTCACGGCGGCATCCTGGACCGCCCGGGCGACGATGCCGATCGCCCCGAGCCGCTGCCGGTCGCCGGTGAGAAAGCTGGAGACGCCGAGGGCCCGGTCGTCGCTGGAGACCAGCAGCACGAGCGGCGTCGGCAACCGGCCGATCACCTGCATCTGGGCGCGGAACACGTCGACGTCGATGTCGGGCGCGGCCAGGACCACGCTGAGGCGGGCGAGCAGGTCGTCCCGCCCGGTCAGGCGCAGCTGGCGCAACGCCTCTACCGCCAGCCAGCCGCCCATGCTGTGCGCGACCAGGACGACCTCCTCCGCCATCCCGTCCCGGGCGAGGCCGGCGAGGAGCGCGGCCAAGGCGTCGCGGGAATAGGTCGCCGCCTCCTTGTCCTCCAGGTAGCCGGTGACCCGCGCCACCGAGGGCCAGGCGAAAAGAACCGGCACGCCGCCGAGATCGGCGTCGGCGGCCATCTGGGCCAGGCGATAGAGCGCCTCCTGAAAGCTGGTGTTGAAACCATGCACGAAGACGCCGATCCGCCGCGGGCGACGCCGGTCGGCGGCGCCTGCGACGCCCTGTTCGAACGCCGGCCGGTCGAGCATCGCCCGGCGGATGGTGACGAAGCTGGTGGCCGCGCTCGGCTCCGCATCCGGCCACTCGATCGCGCCCGGCCGATGCACCGGCGGGATCGAGATGTCGTAGGTTGCATAGTTCGTCGCGGCCGCCCGGCGGCTGGTGAACTGGCTGCCGTCCGGCGCCTCGCGCTCGCGCGTCGTCGCGACATGGACGGTCACCGTCCGCGCGCCCTCGACCGAGGCCGGGATCGGCTCCAACACCTGCGGGCCGGGGCGCGCGGCGCAGCCGGAGAGGATCGAGACCGCGACCAGGCACCCGAGCGCCCCCGCTCGCGGCGACCTTGGATGGAACGGGCCAGTCATCCGGCAAATCTATCCGGACGGCCCGGCGGCAGCGAGGCCGACGTGCCGGGGCCGGGCCGGGCCGGGGCCGGACAGGTCCCGACCCGCCGCTAGCGGTGGAGCGTCGCCCGGCCCTCCCGGACCCAGCCGCGGATGCGGGCGAGCTGCCGCCGCCAGGTGCGGGCGAGTTCCGCGGCGAGGCCGGCCGGCAGTTCGGGATAGGGCAGCGCCGCCAGCGCCGGCAGCGCGCGCAGCGCCGCCTCGGCGGCGTCCCGGCCGGCAGCACGCACCCGCGCCGGGTCGGCTCCGGCGGCCAGTTCGTTGATGCCGGCCAGGATCGCGACCGCCGCATAGGGCCAGCGCCGGTTCTCGTAGGTGCGGTCGGCGGCGTCCGCGACGACCGGCACGCCCAGAATGCGGGAAAAGCCGGCGAAGAGGCGTCCCCGCCGCGCATGGTCCGGCAGGACGAAATGCATGCCGGCCCAGGGGGCGAGCGCCGCCAGCCGCTCCGGGAGGTCGGGCTGGAGCCCCGCCTCCCGCGCCAGCAGCGTCCGGAGCACCGCCTCCGAGCGCAGGTCGATGGCGTCGCCGTGCTTCACCATCTCCTGGGCCATCGCCGGCAGGCGCCGGACGAGCGGCGTCAGGCTGACGACCAGTTCGACCGGACGGGCGGCAGCCAGGCGGCGGATGCCCTCGGCGTCGCAACCGGGCATGATCGCGCGGCAGAAATCCTCGGCCGAAAGGACGAGCGGGCGGCCGGGCCGGGCCTCCTCGCGGACCAGCCGGACCAGAAGGTCGGGATCGGCCGTCCGCCCCTCGGCCCCGATCGTTCCCCAGGCGGCGAGCGCGTGCCCCGGCCCCATGGCGGGAACCGCCGGGTAGACGATCCCGGGCGTCCGCGACAGGGCCCGCTGGATCGCCGTCGTGCCGGTCTTGTGGGGGCCGACATGCAGGAAGACTCTGTCTTTCACGGCGGCGGAGGTTAGCGCACGGCCGCCGTCGCCCGCGAGGCTCGACGACGGAAGGGCCAGCCGATCGTCTCGGATGCGTGGAGCGCCCACCAGATCGCGAGCGGCTGGAAGAGCAGGCGCACCCAGTAGTAGGCGGCCGATGCCGGCAGCCCTTCGATGCCGCCGCCCGCCAGCGCGTTGCGGACGTTGGCCGGGAAGACGCAGACGAAATAGAGCGCCAGCAGGATGCCGGCCGCGCGCCGCAGCCGCGGCACCAGCAGGCCGACGCCGCCCGCGATCTCCGCCGCGCCGGTCGCCAGGACCACGGCCAGCGGCAGCGGCACGAAATCCGCGATCATCGGCAGGTAGCGGCCGGGATTGACGAGATGGTCGGTGCCGAAGAACAGCAGCGCCGCCGCCATCGCCCAGCGCATGCGGGCGGGCCAGTCCGCGAGGCCGGGCACGCCGAGGCGGGCGAGCCCGCTCGCGGCCAGGGCGACGGCCAGGAGGAAGGCGAAGAAGAGCATGGTCGTCCCCTCGATATTTCCGTCGTAAATATGGAGCGATATTTCCTTTGTCAATATTGGTCCGTGCGACTGCGCGTCACCGTTTCGATCGGTCGATCCGCCGTGCTAGGTTCCGCGCTCGTCCGCAGTTCCCCCCGGGAGAGCCCACATCATGGCCGGCTACGAATCCAAGACCGCCACCCAGATGCCCAACAACCTCGAAGCCTTCTTCATGCCGTTCACGGCGAACCGGCAGTTCAAGAAGGCGCCGCGGATGCTGGTCGGCGCCGAGGACATGCACTACGTCGCCGCCGACGGCCGCAAGGTGCTCGACGGGACGGCCGGCCTGTGGTGCGTCAATGCCGGCCACGCGCGGCCGAAGATCACGAAGGCGGTCCAGGACCAGGTCGCCCGGCTCGACTACGCGCCCAACTTCCAGATGGGCCACCCCCTGCCCTTCGAGCTGGCCGCCCGCCTGACGACGATGGTGCCGGAGGACCTCGACCACGTCTTCTTCGCCAGTTCCGGCTCCGAGGCGGTCGACACCGCCCTGAAGATGGCGATCGCCTATCACCGCGCCCGCGGCGAGGGCCACCGCACCCGCCTGATCGGGCGCGAGCGCGGCTACCACGGCGTCGGCTTCGGCGGCATCTCGGTCGGCGGCATCTCCTCCAACCGCAAGCAGTTCGGCGCGCTGCTGCCCGGCGTCGACCACCTGCCGCACACCTACGACCGCGCCAAGCAGGCCTTCACCCGCGGCCAGCCGGAATGGGGCGCCCATCTCGCCGACGAGCTGGAGCGGATCTGCGCGCTGCACGACCCCTCGACCATCGCCGCCGTCATCGTCGAGCCGGTCGCCGGCTCGACCGGCGTGCTGATCCCGCCGCAGGGCTATCTGCAGCGGCTGCGCGAGATCTGCTCCAAGCACGGCATCCTGCTCATCTTCGACGAGGTCATCACCGGCTTCGGCCGCCTCGGCAAGGGCTTCGCGACCGAGTATTTCGGTGTCGTCCCCGACATGATCACCGTCGCCAAGGGCATCACCAACGGCACCATCCCGATGGGCGCGGTGTTCCTGCGCAAGGGCATCTACGAAGCCTTCATGAACGGGCCGGAGAACCTGATCGAGCTCTTCCACGGCTACACCTACTCGGGTCATCCGGTGGCCTGCGCCGCGGCGCTGGCGACGCTCGACACCTACGCCGAGGAGGAGCTGTTCGAGCGCTCGGCGGCGTTGCACGGCTACTGGGAGGATGCCGCCCACAGCCTTAAGGACCATCCGCACGTCGTCGACGTCCGCAACATCGGGCTGGTCGCCGCGGTCGAGCTCGACCCGCTCGCCGGCAAGCCGACGGCGCGCGCCTACGACGCCTTCGTCAAGTGCTTCGAGCGCGGCCTCCTCATCCGCTACACCGCCGACATCATCGCGCTGTCGCCGCCGCTGATCTGCGGCAAGCCGCACATCGACGAGATCTTCGGCACGCTGGGCGACGTCCTCAAGGAAGCCGCCTGATCCTCCTCTCCCGTTCCCCAGGAACCCCGTGCCCGGCCTCCGGGTGCGGGGTTTCCCGTTTCTGATGGAGCTTGCAGCCATGCGCGTCGGCGTCCCCAAGGAGATCAAGACCCACGAGTATCGCGTCGGCCTGGTGCCGGGCAGCGTGCGGGAACTGGTCCATAACGGGCACTCGGTCCTGGTCGAGACCGGGGCCGGAGCCGGGATCGGCTTCGCCGACGACGACTATCGCGCCGTCGGCGCGGCCATCGCCGACGGCGCCGCCGAGGTCTTCGCCAAGTCGGACATGATCGTGAAGGTGAAGGAGCCGCAGCCGGGCGAGGTCGCCATGCTGCGGCCCGGGCAGGTGCTCTTCACCTATCTCCACCTCGCCGCCGACAAGGCGCTGACCGAGGGTCTGGTCGCCTCCGGGTCCGTCGGCATCGCCTACGAGACGGTGACCGACCATCGCGGCGCGCTGCCGCTGCTGGCGCCGATGAGCGAGGTCGCCGGCCGCATGTCGGTGCAGGTCGGCGCCCATTGCCTGGAGAAGGAGCAGGGCGG
>NZ_JAYSFE010000062.1:25430-27623 GCF_041913585.1 Allostella sp. | reverse complement strand
CCAGCGCGACGCGGCGGGCTGGCCCTACGCCTCGCTGGTGCTGGTGGCGGCCGACGCCGCGGGCCGGCCGCTGCTGCTGCTCTCCGACCTCGCCGACCACAGCCGCAACATCGCCGCCGACGCCCGGGTCTCGCTGCTGTTCGACGGCACGGTGGGGCTCGAGCGCCCGCTCGCCGGCCAGCGCCTGTCGCTGCTCGGCCGGGCGGCCGTGGTCGGGGACGGGGCGGCCCGCGCCCGCTATCTCGCCCGCCACCCGGACGCGGCGCAGTATGCGGGCTTCGCCGACTTCCGCCTCTACCGCGTCCAACCCGAGCGGGCGCATCTCGTCGCCGGCTTCGGCCGCATCCGCTGGCTCGCCGGCGATCGGCTCGGTCCTCCCGTCGATCCGGGCGAGGTGGCGGCCGCCGAGGCCGGGATCGTCGGGCACATGAATGCCGACCACCCGGATGCGATCCAGCTCTACGCCCGGGCGGCCGGCAGCCGCGAGGTCGGCTGGCGCATGACCGGCGTCGATGTCGAGGGCTGCGACCTGCGCCTCGGCGCCGCCGTACTCCGGGTCGACTTCGCCGAGCCCTGCACGGATGCGGGCGCGGTGCGCCGGGAACTGGTCCGTCAGGTGCGCGCCGCCCGTGCGGGCGGCGCTCAGACGAGCGCCGCGTAGATTGCGATCAGTCCGAAGAGGACGAGCGCGCCGCCGCCCAGCCGGTTGATCCAGGCGAGGGCCGCCGGACCGATCCGCGCCCGCAGCCGGGCGACCGCGAGCGACAGGCCGAGCCACCAGGCGGCCGAACCGAGGAAGACGCCCAGCACCAGCACCAGGGAAGCGCCATGGTCTCCCGCCCATTCGCCGAGCCCGAGGGCGGCGAAGGCGGCGGCGAAGGAGAGGATGGTGGCGGGATTGGTGAGCGTCAGCAGCACCGTCGTGCTCCAGGCGACGACGAGGCTGCGGGCGCCGCCGCCGTCGGCGGCCCGGGCGGCCGGCGCCGCCGTCGCCGTCCGCCAGCCGAGCCACAGCAGCACGATGCCGCCGAGCGCGGCGAGCCAGGTCCGGCCCGCCATCATCGCATCGGCGACAGCGGCGAGGCCGAAGCCGGCGACCGCGCCGTAGGCGGCGTCGGCGGTGGCGGCGCCCAGTCCCGTCGCGAAGCCGAGCGCCGGCCCGTCCGCCAGCGTGCGGCGGATGCAGAGCAGGCCGATCGGCCCGACCGGGGCCGCGATGGCGAGGCCGAGGGCGAAACCCTTGGCGAAGAGCGTCAGCATGGCGCGGCGGCGCAGGGCAGCGCCGCCGTCTCCTTGGGGGAGGAGAGGGCGAGCGTGGTGCGGGTGCGGACGACGCCGGGCCACGCCTTGATGGTGCGGCCGATCAGCCGCTCGAGATCGGCCGTGTTCCGGGCCCGCACCTTCAGGAGGTAGGACCAGTCGCCGGTGACATGGTGGCACTCCTGCACCTGCGGCTCGCCGAGGCAGCCGGCGATGAAGCCGGCATCGTCGCCGGGGGCGGCCAGCAGCACCTCGACGAAGGCGCAGACGTCGAAGCCCGCCCGCCGGGGATCGACCCGGCCGTGGGTGCCGGCCAATGTGCCCTCGGCGGCCAGCCGCCGCAGGCGCTCGTTGACGGCGGAGGTCGAGAGGCCGACCTCGGCCGCGAGCGCGGCGAGCGGGCGCCGGCCGTCGGCCTGGATGGCGTCGAGGAGAATGCGGTCGATATCGTCCATGTCCGGATAATATCCGGTACCTTGGACGTCAGTAAGGAAATTTTCTGGTCAGGTGCCCGGCTCGCGCGACTTTCCGGCGGCCTCCAGGGCGGCGAGGTAGTTCTTCCACAGCCGTTCGCGGTCGCGGCCGATCTCGTAGAGATAGGCCCAGGAGAAGATGCCGGTGTCGTGCAGGTCGTCGAAGCGGATGCGCACCGCGTAGTTGCCCACCGGTTCGAGATCGAGGATGCCGACCTCGCGGCGGCCGGCGACGAGCTGCTTCTGCCCCGGCCCGTGGCCCTGGACCTCGGCCGACGGGCTTTCGACGCGCAGGAATTCGGCCGGGTAGACGAATCGGCTGCCGTCGTCGAAGTCGATCTCCAGCCGGCGCTCCGCCTTCTCCAGCCGGATCTCGACCGGCCAGTGGGCGGTGCCGAAGCCGGCCGCGGCGGCGCTATTCCGGACGGGCATGTTCGGGCCTGGCGCTTTCGGGCCGGGC
>NZ_JAYSFE010000062.1:0-25330 GCF_041913585.1 Allostella sp. | reverse complement strand
CGCGGCGGCGCTATTCCGGACGGGCATGTTCGGGCCTGGCGCTTTCGGGCCGGGCGCTTTCGGGCCGGGCATCGTCGTCGCCGAGCTGGCGGGCTTCCTCGACCAGCATGATCGGGATGCCGTCCCGAATCGGATAGGCGAGGCCGGCGTGCCGGCTGACCAGTTCCTGGCGCGCGTGGTCGTACTCGAGCGCGTTCTTGGTCAGCGGGCAGACCAGGATCTCGAGGAGCTTGGGATCGATGCTGGGACGCGGCTCGGTCATCGGGCGGCTCCGCTTCGGGGTCAGTGGCGCGCGGTGCTGGGGTCGTCGGCCGACGGCGGGGTGACGGCCGCCATCTCCATCAGTGCGATCAGGGTCCGGCCGCGCTCGCTCGCGTCGGCCGCCGTGAGCAGCGCCTGCTTCTCGCTGGGCGCGAAGGGGCAGACCATCGAGAGGGCGACCAGGAGCCGGTCGTCGGGGGTGTTCTTGATGGTGTCCCAGTCGGCCGACAGGCCCTGCGCCTTGAAGTAGGCCTCGACCGCGCGCAGGAGGCGGCCGCGATCGAGGCTCGCCGGCGGGACGTCGGCCATGTCGGCCTGGTAGGCGGACCAGTCGGCGACGACCCGGCGATAGCCGCGCGTCGTCGGCATCTCCTCGGCGACGTCGAAGCGGCAGAGGCCGGAGAGCGTGATGAGGTAGCGGCCGTCGTCGGTCTCGCTGAAGGCGACGATGCGGCCGGCGCAGCCGGTCCGCCACAGCGCCGGCGGCGGCGCGCCCGGGCGCTCCTCCTCCTGCGGCTGGATCATGCCGATGATGCGGTCGCCGGCGAGCGCGTCCTGCACCATGGTGAGGTAGCGCGGCTCGAAGACGTTGAGCGGCAGCCGCCCGTCGGGCAGCAGCAGGACGCCGGTCAGGGGGAAGACCGGGATGGTCCGCGGCAGGGCCGCGAAGGCCGGGTCGAAGGGCCGGCGGCTCATCCCGCCTTCGCCTCAGGAAAAGAGGATCGAGGACAGCCGCTTGCGGCCGTCCGCCGACAGTGGGTCGGCGAACCCGAACGCCTCGAACAGCTTGAGGAGCTGCTTGCGGGCGGCTTCCTCGTTCCACTTGCGGTCGCGGCGCACGATCTCCAGCAGGTGCTCGACGGCACCCTCGCGGTCGCCGGCGGCATAGAGCGCGGTCGACAGGTCGAACCGGGCCTGGTGATCGTTGGGGTTGGCGGCGAGCTTGCCTTCGAGTTCGGCGAAGGCGCCCTTGGCGCGCTCGCCTTCCTCGGCCAGCTCGATCGCCGAGCGCACGGCGACGATGTCGGCGTGGTTGGCCTGGTCGGGCGGCACCTGGGCCAGCGCCTCGCGGGCGCCCTCCAGGTCCTTGGCCTCGAGCTGGACCCGGGCGATGCCGGCAATGGCGGCGACGTTGCCGGGCTCGGCCTCCAGGATCTGGGCGTAGATGTTGCCGGCGGTGCCGATGTCGCCCTCGGCCATCGCCTCCTTGGCCATCGCCAGCGCGTCGTCGATCGGCGACTGGCGCGGCCCGGCGAGCTTGGCCAGCTTCTGCACGAACTGCTTCAGCTGGCTCTCGGGCAGGGCGCCGACGAAGCCGTCGACCGGCCGGCCGTCCTTGAAGGCATAGACGGCCGGGATCGACTGGATGCGCATCTGGCCGGCCAGGTCCTGGTTCTCGTCGATGTTGACCTTGACCATGCGGACGGCGCCCTTGGCCTCCTTGACCGCCTTCTCGAGCGCGGGCCCGAGCTGGCGGCAGGGGCCGCACCACGGGGCCCAGAAATCGACGATGACCGGCTGGTCGAAGGACGCGTCCACCACGTCGGCCATGAAGGTGGCCGTGCTGGTGTTCTTGACGAGATCGGCCGCCGCGGGGGCGGCGGCGATGATGGGCTCCATCGGCGGGTCTCTCGGGCGAGGGTGGAAGCGGAATTCCGCGTTCTAGATGGCGGGTCGGCCGCCGGGAAGCAAGGGCGGAAGCCTGCGCCCGCCCCGGCCGGCGACGATCGGGGCGGCGATCAGGCCGCCGCCTTGTGCTCGCGGACGGCGTTGAAGCGGATCTCCTTCCAGTCCTCGCCGGTCTGGCGCAGGTGCCAGCCGTTGCGGGCGAGGAAGACCAGCGCCCCGTCATGGTCCTGGGCCAGTGCCGAGCGGTTGGCGTCGACGAAGCGCTCGATGACCTTGGGATCGTCGGCCTCGATCCAGCGCGCGGCGTCGACCGGTGCCGGCTCGAAGCGGGCGCGGATGTCGTACTCGGCCGCGATCCGGTGCGACAGCACGTCGAACTGGAGCGGCCCGACGACGCCGACAATCCAGTCCGAGCCGAGGAGCGGGCGGAAGACCTGGGAGGCGCCCTCCTCGGCGAGCTGGATGAGGGCCCGCTGCAGGTGCTTGGCCTTCATCGGGTCTTCCAGGCGCACCCGCTGCAGCATCTCGGGCGCGAAGCTGGGCACGCCGAGGAAGTTCAGGTCCTCGCCCTCGGTGAGCGTGTCGCCGATGCGCAGGGCGCCGTGGTTGGGGATGCCGATGATGTCGCCGGGCCAGGCCTCCTCCGCCAGTTCCCGGTCGCGGGCGAGGAAGAAGACGGGGGCGTTGATCGCCATCGTCTTGCCCGAGCGGACGTGCTTCACCTTCATGCCGCGGCGGAAATGGCCGGCGCACAGCCGCAGGAAGGCGATGCGGTCGCGGTGGTTGGGGTCCATGTTCGCCTGGATCTTGAAGACGAAGCCCGCGACCTTGGGCTCGCCCGGCTCGACGAGGCGCGCGTCGGCCGCCTGCGGCCGCGGCGAGGGCGCGAAGCGCGACAGGCCGTCGAGCAGCTCGGCGATGCCGAAGTTCTTGAGCGCGCTGCCGAAATAGACCGGCGTGCGGTGCCCGGCGAGGTAGGCGTCGCGGTCGAAGGGCTGGCACAGGCCGCGCGCCATCTCGACCTCCTCGCGCAGCTTCGCCGCCTCGGCCGGGTCGAGGGCGGCGGCGATCTTCGGGTCGTCGAGGCCGTGGCACTCCTCGGCCGGCAGGATGCGGTCGCCCGCCCCGCGGTCGAACAGCACCAGCCGGTCGCCGAGCAGGTCGTAGCAGCCGCGGAAGTCGCGGCCCATGCCGATCGGCCAGGAGGCGGGCGTCGCCTCCAGCGCCAGCGTCTCCTCGATCTCCTGGATGAGGTCGAAGGGATCGCGCGACTCGCGGTCGTACTTGTTGACGAAGGTGATGATCGGCACGTCGCGCAGGCGGCAGACCTCGAAGAGCTTGCGGGTCTGCGCCTCGATGCCGCGCGCGCCGTCGATCACCATGACGGCCGAATCGACCGCCGTCAGGACGCGGTAGGTGTCCTCGCTGAAGTCCTCGTGGCCCGGCGTGTCGAGCAGGTTGAAGATGTTGCCGTCGTGCTCGAACGTCATGACGGAGGCCGTGACGGAGATGCCGCGGTCGCGCTCGATCTTCATCCAGTCGGAGCGGGCGCGCCTGGCGTCGCCGCGCGCCTTGACCGCGCCCGCCGCCTGGATGGCGCCGCCGAACAGCAGCAGCTTCTCGGTCAGGGTCGTCTTGCCGGCGTCGGGATGGGCGATGATGGCGAAGGTGCGCCGGCGCTTCGCCTCCGCGGCGGGGGTGGCCATGGGGCGTCCTTCTCAGGCGAGGTCGACGATGGCGGGCCGGTGCCCGCAGGCCGCGATGAAGCGCAGCAGGTCGGCCGGCGCGATCGCCGTCGTCGCCCGGTTGGTCAGCGGGTGGTAGTTGAGCGGGTCGAAGCCCATCATCTCGCGGTCGAGCACGACCGAGACGCGCTGCCCGGGGTCGTTAATGAGGGCGAAGGGCGTGACCGCGCCCGGGGTGATGCCCAGCACCTCGACCAGCAGTTCCGGCCGCCCGAAGGAGAGCCGGGCCGAGCCGATGCGGTCGGACAGGCCCTTCATGTCGATGGCCCGGTCCTCCAGCGTCACCACCAGCCAGAGCTGGTCCTTGCGGTCCTTGAGGAACAGGTTCTTGCAGTGCCCGCCCGGCAGGTCGCCGCGCAGCCGGCGGCTCTCCTCGACCGTATAGAGCGGCGGATGCTCGACGGTGCGGGTCGGGATGCCGAGTTCGGCCAAGCGCGCCATCAGCCGCTCGGGCGTGGCGTGATGGGGCCCCGGAGCCAGCGCCGGGGCGGCGGTGTCGGTCGTCGATGTCATGGTCCGGGCCGGTATATACGAGCCCCCGCCCGCGGCAGCAACGAGGGATGCGGAAAGCCGCAACAAGGGGGTTGCAAACCGACCGCCGCTGGATATTATCCGCGCCCTGTCCGGCGCCGATGGCGCCCCGGACGAAACGGGATGCGGGCGTAGCTCAGGGGTAGAGCACAACCTTGCCAAGGTTGGGGTCGGGCGTTCGAATCGCCTCGCCCGCTCCAGTTTCGCTGGAAGGCAGTTGGAACAGGGCCCGCTTCGGCGGGCCTTTTTCATGTCCGGGCGGCCGTGCGAGGCTGGGTCGCATGTTCGACACCTTCGCCGCCGTCCTCGACTGGTTCGGGATCGTGATCTTCGCGATCAGCGGCGCGCTCGTCGCCTCGCGCAAGCAGATGGACATCTTCGGCTTCGTGCTGCTCGGCACCGTCACCGGGATCGGCGGCGGCACCGTGCGCGACGTGCTGCTGGGGGCCCTGCCGGTGTTCTGGGTGACGGACCCGGGCCACCTCGTCACCTGCGTCTCGGTCTCCGCCGCCACCTTCTTCCTCGCCCACATCCCGCAGTCGCGCTACCGGCTGCTGCTGTGGTTCGATGCCGTCGGGATGGCGCTGTTCGCGGTGACGGGGGCGGAGAAGGCGCTGCTGCTCGGCAGCGGCCCGACGGTGGCCGTCGCCATGGGCGTCGTCGGCGCCACCTTCGGCGGCATCATCCGCGACGTGCTGGGCGGCGAGAGTCCGGTCCTCCTGCGGCGGGAGATCTACGTGTCGGCGGCGCTCGCCGGCGCCGTCCTGTTCGTCGGCGCCTCCGAACTGCAGGTGCCGCGGGAGTGGGCGCTGGCCGCCGGCTTCGTCGTCGCGGCCGCCATCCGCCTGGCGGCCTTGCGCTGGGACTGGTCGCTGCCGCGCTACCGGCCGCGGCCCGGCAGGGAACCGGGGACACCTTCATGACCGACGCCATCGCCGACGAATCCGCCCCGCCGGCACCGTCCGTGCGGCCAATCACCGATGCCGATGTGCCGGCGGTCGTCGCCCTGTGGCATGCGGCCGGGGTGACGCGGCCGTGGAACGATCCCCTGCACGACATCGCGATGGCCCGGCGCAGCCCGCACGCGACGGTGCTGGTGGCGCTGGTCGATGGCGTGGTCGCGGCGACGGCGATGGTCGGCGAGGACGGGCACCGCGGCTGGGTCTACTACGTCGCCGCCGACCCGGGCCGGCGCGGGCTTGGCCTCGGGCGCGCGGTGATGGCGGCGGCCGAACGCTGGCTCGTCGATCGCGGCGTCGCCAAGCTCAACCTCCTGGTGCGCGGCGACAACCGGGCGGCGGTCGGCTTCTATGCGGCGCTGGGCTATCGGGACACGGGCTCGGTGTGCCTGCAGAAGGTGCTGGTGCCGCCGGCCGGCTGACCGGCGGCCGCTCCCAGCCGAAGACGCTGCGCCCGCCTAACCCGGCCGAACCGGCGCGCTCGCCGGCGACGAACTCCGCCAGGGTGGGGCCGGTCGCGGTCCGCTCCAGCGCCCGGGCCTGCCGGTCGAGGCGGCGGATCGCCTGCAGCCGCTCGTCCTGGCCGAGCCTCGCCCGGTCGACCGCCGCCTTCATCACCGCGATCGTGCGGTCGAGCACCAGCGTCGGCACCGGGTACGGGTGGCGGTCCTTGCCGCCGTGGGCGAGCGAGAAGCGCGCCGGGTCGGCGAAGCGGCAGGGCGCGCCATGCACCAGTTCGGCCACCTGGGCCAGCGCCAGCACCGTGCGCGGGCCGACCCCCGGCACCAGCAGGAGCTCGGCGAAGTCCCGCGGGCCCTGCTCGGCCGCGGCGGCGAGCGCGCCATGGAGGCGGCGCAACATCACGTCCTCCGGCCGGGCGTCGTGACGGGCCGGCAGGACGAGGTGCGGCAGGGTCGGCGCCGCGGGCGGCGGCCGCGGCCGGCCGTCGCGGGCCGCCAGCTCGCGGACGATGCCGTCGGGGCCGGTCGCCGCCAGCAGGTCGATCTGGGCCCGCCGCGCTGCCATCGCCCGCCGGTCGGTGAGGTTGACGATGGTGCCGCGGCTGCGGCCGTCGATCGCGGCGTGCGGCGCCTCGACGAAGCTGGCGAGCCCCTCGCCGAGCCAGTGGTAGCGCCGGGCGAGGCCGGCGTCGCCGTCCATGCCCTGCTGCACCACGACCCAGAGGCCGTCGTCGGCGACGACGAAGCCGTGCAGGTAGAGGTCGAACCCGTCCTGCACCGCCGCGCCGTCGACCTTGGCGACGAGGCGGCTCGCACGGGCGAGCGCGGCGCCGTCGAGGCCCGTGCGCTCGCCCACCGCCGCCAGTTCGTCGGGGGTGCGGCGCGAGTGCCGGCCGCGCCCGCCGCAGACATGGAGGCCGAGTTCGCCCGCCCGCGGCGCCAGCCCGCGCTTCAGTGCGCCGAGGACGCTGGTGGTGATCCCGGACGAGTGCCAGTCCATCCCCATGACGGCGCCGAAGCACTGGAACCAGAAGGGATGGGCGAGCCGCCGCAGGAACTCCGCCCGACCATATTCGAGGATGATCGCCTCGGCGACGACGGCGCCGAGGCGCGCCATGCGCTGGCCGAGCCACGGCGGCACCCGGCCGCCATGCAGCGGCAGGTCGGCGCTGCCTGCCCGTCGCGCCATGTCCGGCCTCGTGTTGCGGTTGGAACGAAGAGCGAACATAGTCCGCCTCCGCCGCCCTGTCACCGGCGAACCACCCCGGTTGACAGCGCTGCCGTCGCCGGAAGATTATACCAAAAGGTTAAGTGATCGAAACGGCGCCCCCCGGCGCAACCCGCCGGCTCCGCGCCGGCGAGAAAGGAAGCTCCCATGCAGGTCCAGCCCTATCTCTTCTTCGACGGCCGCTGCGAGGAAGCGATCGAACTCTATCGCAAGGTGCTCGGCGCCGAGGTCATGGCGCTGATGCGCAACCGGGAGAATCCCGAGCCGTCGCAGGTGCGGGCCGGCACCGAGGACAAGGTCATGCATGCGAGCCTGCGGATCGGCGACACCACGGTGATGCTGTCCGACGGCCAGTGCGGCGGCCAGCCGACCTTCCAGGGCTTCGCGCTGACGGCGATCCCCGCCGACGACGCGGCGGCCCGGCGCGTGTTCGCGGGCCTGGCCGAGGGCGGGTCGGTGCAGATGCCGATGACCCCGACCTTCTTCGCCTCGACCTTCGGCATGCTGACGGACCGCTTCGGCGTCATGTGGATGGTGTTCGTGCCACGGCCGATGTAGCCCCGGAGGGGCGGCCTACATGTCGGGCGTGTCGCTCGGCGTGCGGTGCTGGATCGAGACGAACATCATCGGCCGCGAGACGTTCTCGCCGGTGACCAGCGGGCGGCCGTGGAAGGAATTGTCGGTCTTGAGGAAGGCGAGACAGCTGTTCGGGACGTAGGGGAAGCTCGCCACCAGGTCGAACTGCTCGAACGGGTACTGGGTGGGCTTCTCCGACCGGAAGGTCGGGTCCTTCGGCACGTAGATGCTGGTGCCGAGATCGGCCCGGGCGTCGTCCGCCGGCAGGTAGAAGAGCATGGTCACCATCTTCTTCGGGCTGTCGGTGTGCGGCGGGATCGCGTAGTTCTCGCGGTCGACATTGATCTCGATCCGGTTCACCAGATCGAGCGAACGGCTGCCGTAGCGCCGGGCGATGCCGGCGGCGAAGCGCGCCAGAACCGCCTGGGTGAATTCGCGGCCGCCGAGCCAGCGGCGTGCCTCGGTCCAGAACTCGCGCGGGCCCTCGGGCAGGGACGCCAGATGCGCCGGGTCGATCGCGAACTTGCGGCGGTTTGCGGCATACTGGTTGCTGGAGCGCTTCGGATCGGTGGCCTCCAGCGACTCGTCGGCCGGCAGGTTGGCGCGCAGCGCCTGGAAGAACGGCTCCGGGAAGACATCGCGGATGAAGACGTGCGGGAAGGGCTCGTTCGTCACCCGCACCGACGACAGGCGTTCCGCGGTCTGCCGCCGGATTTCGTCCCACTTCATCGCAATTCGCCTCTCGAGCACGCTCGGGCGCTAGTTACGCGTGCGGCGCGCGCAGCGTCAATCGGCCGCTCGGACATCGCCGCCGGAAGCGGGGGCCGGCTCGGATGCGGACCCTCCGACCCCATATCCGTCGCCATGGGAGGCGCATCCGGAGAAGGGAGACGGCCATGACGGCGCTCAAGGTGACCGCCCTGGTGCTGACCGCGATCGTCCTGGTTCCGAGCGGGGCGCATCTGCTGGAACTGCCGGCCAAGATGGCGCTCGATCGCGCGGCCTATTTCACCGTGCAGCAGATCTATGCCGGCTGGTCGCTGTTCGGCGTGCCGATCGTGGCCGCGATCGGCGCGAACGTCCTGCTGTCGGCCCGGCTGCGCGCGCGCGATCCGGCGGCCGCCCGCTGGGCGATGGCCGCGGCGGGGCTGATGGCCGCCAGCCTGGGCGTCTTCTTCGCCTGGACCTTCCCGGCCAACCGGGCGACCGGGAACTGGACCCTGATGCCCGACGCCTGGGAGGGCCTGCGCCGGGCGTGGGAATATTCCCACGCGGCCAACGCCGGAATCGTCCTGGCGGCGCTGGTGGCGTGCGCGATCGCGGCCAGCCGGAGCGGAAACCGGCGTCCGGACGGGCTTGCGCGGAGGGCATCGGCGGGCCAGGAATGCCGGCCATGAGCGATACCGACTACGTCGACAGCTTCTATGCCCGGACCCGCGCCGACGACCGGCGCTGGTCCACCCTCTCCGGCATCGTCCGCACCGACACCTGCATCGTCGGCGGCGGGCTGGCCGGGCTCAATCTCGCGCTCGAACTGGCCGAACGCGGCCGCGGCGTCGTGCTCCTCGAGGCGCGCCGCGTCGGCTGGGGCGCATCCGGGCGCAACGGCGGCTTCGTCGGCGCCGGCTATTCGCTGGGCGCCCGCCGCCTGCGCGAGCGGGTCGGACCGGACGACGCCCGCCGGCTCTATGGCTTCACCCAGGACGCGGTCCGCACCATCCATCGCCGCATCGCCGACCATGGCATCGCCTGCGGGCCGGTGGTTCCGGGTATCCTCAAGGCCGGGCTGGCCGAGGACGGGCCCGGCCTGGAACGCGAGATGGACTTCATGGCCGAGGCCTTCGGCGTGACCAGCCTGGAGCACTGGTCGGCCGAGCGGTTGCGCTCGGTGCTGGCGACCGACCGCTACAGCGACGCCCTGCTGCTCAAGGGGTCGGTCCATCTCCACTCGCTCAACTATGCGCGCGGCATCGCCGCGGCGGCTGCCGCCGCGGGGGCGCGGATCCACGAGGGCTCGGCCGTCGTCGGCCACCGGCTCGACGGAGCCGAGAAGGAGATCCGGACGGCCGGCGGCGCGGTGCTGGCCCGCGACGTCGTCTTCGCCTGCGGCGGCCATGTCGGGCTGCTGCACCGGCGCCTGTCGATGGCGACGGTTCCGGTGGCGACCTACGTGATGCTGACCGAGCCCCTGGGCGACCGGCTGGCCGGCGTCATCGGCGTGCCGCACGGCGTCTCGGACACCCGCTTCTGCAACGACTACTACCGGCCGCTCGCCGACACCCGCATCCTGTGGGGCGGCCGGGTCAGCACCTTCCAGCCGCCGGCCGAGCGCATCGCCGCCGCGCTCCGCCGCGACATGCTGACGGTCTATCCGCAATTGGCCGACGTGAAGGTCGAGGTCGCCTGGGGCGGCACGATGGGCTATCCGCGCCACAAGATGCCGCTGATCGGCCGCCTGCAGCAGGGCGTCTGGTACTGCATGGGGTTCGGCGGCCACGGGATGTCGGCGACGACGGCGGGCGCGGCGGTGGTCGCCGCCGCGGTCGCCGACGGCGACGACCGCTTCCGGCTGTTCCAGCCCTTCGGGCTCGACTTCGCCGCCGGCCCCTTCGCGCGGCCGGTGGCGCAGCTCGTCTACTGGGGCCACAAGCTGCGTGACGGCTGGCGCGCCCGCGGCCGCCCGCGCGGCCGGCCGGCGGCGGCCTGACGCACGAAGGGCCGCGCCGGTCTCCCGGCGCGGCCCTCCGGCATCGTCCGGGCGCTCAGTCCCTGGCCGACGCGGTGCGCAGCCGTTCGGCCGGCGGCGGCGCCGGCAGCGGCTTGCGGGCGCGCAGCATCTGCACCACCCGCTCGTCCTGGCCGTAGATGTCGTCGTGGAAGACGGCCTTGCCGTCGTCGTCGACCCAGGCCGTGAGGTAGGCGATGTGGACGGGCAGGCTGTCGCGCAGCGGCACCGCCCGGGTGCCGCGCTGGGCGAAGGCGGCGTCGATCTGCTCCTGCGTCCAGCCGGCGCCTTCGGTCAGCAGCAGGTTCGCGAACAGGTCGGGCTTCTCCAGGCGGATGCAGCCCGAGCTGTAGGCGCGCGCGGTGCGCTGGAAGAGGCTCCGCTTCGGCGTGTCGTGGAGGTAGATCGCCTCGTCGTTCGGCAGCATCATCTTGACCTTGCCGAGCGAGTTGCCCGCCCCCGGATCCTGGCGGAAGCGGAAGGGCAGCCGCCGGCCGGCCTGGCTTTCCCAGTCGATTTCGGCCGGGTCGATCTGCCGCACGCGCCCGTCGACCACGGCGAGGACGCGGATATTGTGCTCCTCGAGGTAGTTCGGATTGCGCCGGATCGCCGGCAGGATGTCCTCCGCGGCGAGCTTCGCCGGGACCGACCAGGTCGGGTTGATCTCGACCGTGGCGAGCCGGCTCGAGAAGGTCGGCGTCTGCCGGGCACGGGTCCCGACCACGACCTTCATCTGCATCGTCGCCCGGTCGCCTTCCACCACCTTCAGCGTGTAGGCGGGGACGTTGACCAGGACGTGGCGGGCGCCGAGGTCGCGCGGCATCCGCCGCCAGCGCTCGAGCGTGGCGTCGATCTGCACCAGCCGGTCGGCCGGCCCGGCATTGAGGGCGTCGAGGGTCGCCCGGCCGACGCTGCCGTCCGGCTGCAGCCGGTGCGCCGCCTGGAACTCCATCACCGCCTGGCGCAGCTTCGGATCGTAGCGCGTCGGCTGGTCGGTGGTTCCGACGTCGGCCCCCAGCGCCGCGAGCCGGGCCCGGATCGCCGGCACGCGGGCATCGCTGTAGCCGGCGCGGATGGTGGGACCGGTCGGGATCCTGGGCGCCGCCGCCTGCTGCGCCGCGCGCTCCTTGTAGAGGCGGCGGGCGGCGAGCAGCCGCTGGTACTGGCTGTGCGCCGGCGACAGGGCGGCGACCAGCCGCGGGATGTCGCCCGCCTCGATCATCCGGGCGAGCGCGCGGGTGTCGAGCTGGTCCTGGTCGAGCACGAAGACCGTGTGGCGGGGCGCGCCCTCCTCACGCTCCACCCCGAGCAGCCAGCCGGCGAAGCGCACCAGGGCGCCGGTCAACGCCACCTCGACCTGCGGGCGCTGCGCCGGGTCGGCCTTCTCGGCCATGGCCTGGAGCGCCGGCACGCCCAGCGCCTCGGGCGAGAGCCCGTGCTCCTCGGCCTGGGCCAGGGTCGCCAGGAGGGCGCGGCCGCGCTCGTTGAGCGCGCCCGATTCGGCCGTCCAGCGCGGCTGGAAGTCGGCCGCCGCATAGAACTCGCGCAGCTGGCCGACCTGCCGGCCCGGCCAGCCCGACAAGGCCGTCGACTGCTCGCCGACGAAGTCCGCGATCCAGGTGGGCACCGACGGCCGCTCCACCGCCGAGGGTGGCGGTGCGCCCGGCTGCGCCGCCGCCGCCGGCAAGGCCGCGAGCACGGCGAAGGCGAGCGCGCTTACGGTCGCCGGCCGTCGCCGACGGGGGGCGGGGGTGGGGGCGGCGGCCGCATCGTGGCAGGTGCGATGGGTCATTTCCGGGCTCGCATTCGGGGGGTGCGTCAAGATGAACTAGCACGGTGAGGCACCATCGATAAGGCTGCGAGGGCGCCAGGACCGCGAAATCTAGTCGTGTGTGGCAAGCCTGCGGTTCATCGCCCTGTGGAGATCGGGGATGACGGGGACAAGTGCCGCCGCGCCCGCCGGAAAACGCCATCGTCGGGACACGATTGCGGATTATGATCCCGACACTAGTCCGTCGACGTGCCGTCCGGACCGGGGGAGTTCGCGCCATGGTCGCTATTGCTCGCCGCTTCGCCATCTTTGCTTTGGCGTTCCTGGTGGAGGCGGCCGCACCGCCGCCGCTCGCCCTGGCGCAACCTGCGGCGGCGCCCCAGGCGGCAGCACAGGCGGCACTGCCGGCGTCCGTCGAGTCGGCCGAACTGGCGGACGCGGCGGAGCGCTATGCCAAGGTGCTGCGCGCACGCACCGGCGCCGCCAGGCCGGACCCGGCCGCCGCCCAGGCGGCCCGCCAGCGCGGCGACGACCATGCCAAGGCCCGTCGCTGGCCCCAGGCGGTGTCCGAATACGAGACCGCGATCGTCCGTGGCCTCGACGACCAGCGGACCTGGCTCGAGCTGGCACGGGCGTTGGAGCAGGCCCGCAACGACCGTGCCGCCGCCGCCGCCCGGGTCGCGCTCGACAAGGCCCGCGTTCCCGTCGACCGCGCCAACGCGCTCTATGTCCTCGCCCGCCAGTTCGACCGCGGCGGCCGCCAGCGCGATGCCCTCGCGGTCTACGATGCCGCCATCGCCCTGGCGCCGGCCGAGGCGGCGGTGAAGCGGCGCGACGAGCTGAAGCGGATCGTCGCCTTCCGCGTCGTCGGCGTCACGGTGACGGCCGAGACCGAGCAGCCGCAGATCTGCCTGCGCTTCAACTACGAGCTCACCCGGACCAAGGGCTTCGCCTTCCAGGACTATGTCCGCAGCGAGCCCGAGGTCCGCGGCGACGTCTCCGGCCGCGGCACCAATCTCTGCGTCGACGGGGTCGCCCACGGCCAGGTCTACGTCCTGACCGTGCGCCAGGGACTGCCGGCCGAGAACGGCGACCGGCTGGAGCAGAGCCAGCAGGTGCGTGCGATCGTCCGCGACCGCGAACCCTCCGTCGCGTTCCGCGGTCCCGCCTACGTGCTGCCGCAGGAAGGCAGCCGCGGGGTGCCGCTGACCGCCGTCAACTCAGTCCGCGCCCGCCTGCAGCTTCTGCGCGTCAACGACCGGGCGCTCGTCGAGCAGGTGGCGCGGGACGGATTCTCGGCCGGCCTCGCCAAGGCCGAGGTCGACGACATCGCCGACCAGACCGGCAGCCGCGTCTGGACCGGGGAGATCGACCTGCCGCAGGGCGAGCGCAACCGGCCGCGTTCGGCCCTGGTGCCGATCTCCGAGATGGTGCGCGAACGCAAGCCCGGCCTCTATCTCCTGGTCGCCGAGCCGGTCGAGGGCCGGCGCAGCGAATATGCCGAGCTGGCGACGCAGTGGGTGCTGGTCTCCGACCTCGGCGTCACCAGCCTGACCGGCGAGGACGGGCTGACGGTGGTCGCCCGCCGCCTCGGCACCGCCGCCCCGGCGGACGGCGTCGAGGTCCGCCTCTACGCCCGCAACAATGCCGAGCTCGGGCAGGCCGTGACCGGCGCCGACGGCCTCGCGCGCTTTCCGGCCCCGGCGCTCCGCGGCCCCGGCGGCGACAGCCCGGCGGTGGTCATGCTCTACGGCCCGGGCGGCGACTTCAACTTCCTCAGCCTCGTCCGGCCGGCCTTCGACCTCTCCGACCGCGGCGTCTCCGGGCGCCCGGTGCCGGGGCCGCTCGACGCCTTCCTCTACGGCGACCGCGGCGTCTATCGCCCGGGCGAGACCGCGCACCTGACGGCGCTCCTGCGAAACGATCGCGGACGGGCCGAGCCCGGCCTGCCGCTGACCCTCAAGGTCCTTCGCCCCGACGGCGTCGAGGTCGTCAAGACGACGCTGACCTCGACCGCCGGCGGCGGCTACCACCTGCCGGTACCGATCGCCGACCGGGCGCGCACCGGGAAATGGTCGGTGCAGGCCTTCGTCGATCCCAAGGGCAAGCCCGTCGGGCGGATGGAATTCTCGGTCGAGGACATCGCGCCGCCGACCATCGAGGTCGCGATCGAGGCGGCCGGCGAGCAGGCGAAGCCGGGGGTGGCGCTGCCGGTGACGATGACCGGCCGCTTCTTCTACGGCGCGCCCGCGGTCGGCGCCGGCGCGGAGGCCGAGGTGATCGTGGCCGCCGCCGCCGATCCCTACCCGATGCACAAGGGCTACCGGTTCGGCCCGGTCGACCGCGAAGTCGAGCCCCAGCGCATCGAGATCGAGCCCGCCGCCGCGGACGCCGAGGGCAAGACGCGGTTCGAGGTGAAGCTGGGCGCGCTGCCCGAGACCACGGTGCCGCTCGACGTCACCGTCCGCGGTTCGATGTTCGAGCCGGGCGGCCGCCCGGTGACGCGCAGCCTGACCCTGCCGGTGGCGGCGCGGCCCTTCGACATCGGCATCCGCGCCCGCGCCGGCGACGCCGCCGTCGCCGACGGCCAGCCGGCGGCCTTCGATGTCATCGCCGTCGACCGCCAGGGACGCCCGGTGGCGGCGCCCGACCTGCGGTTCGAGCTCGTCAGCGAGCGCTGGAACTGGCAGTGGTACAACCAGTACGGCGAGTGGAAGTACCGCGCCGTCGTCCAGGATCGTCGCCAGGAGGCCGGCGCGCTCGCCGTCGCCCAGACCCTGCCGGCGGCGTTCGAGCGGACGCTGGCGGCCGGGCGCTGGCGCCTCGACGTCTTCGATCCGAAGACGGGGGCCGCCAGCAGCTTCCGGTTCCGCGTCGGCTGGTGGGTCGGCGCCGAGGCGCCCGAGGTGCCGGACCGGCTGGAGGTCGCGC
Source organism: Allostella sp. (assembly GCF_041913585.1). Lineage (NCBI taxonomy): Bacteria > Pseudomonadati > Pseudomonadota > Alphaproteobacteria > Rhodospirillales > Allostellaceae > Allostella > Allostella sp. Next base: position 10,513 of record NZ_JAYSFE010000062.1, on the reverse strand, counting down.
TGGAGAAGCCGCGCTACCGCCCGGGCGAGACGGCGCGGATCTTCCTCAAGGGCCCCTTCGCCGGCGAGGCGGTGGTGGCGGTCGTCTCGAACCGGGTCCATCTCGTGCGCTCGGTCGCGCTCGCCGGCGCCGGCAGCACCCTGGAACTGCCGGTCGACGCCGACTGGGGGGCGGGCGTCTACGTGCTGGCGACCGGCCTGCGGCCGGCCGGGGCCGCCGACGCACTTGGGCCCGGGCGCGCCGTCGGCGTCGCCTGGATGCCGGTCGAGCGCGCGGAGACGACGCTCGCCGTCCGCATCGAGGCGCCCGAGGTCGTCCGTCCGCGGCGCACCCAGGAGGTGACGGTGCGGGTCGCCGGCGCCGGGTCGTCGGGTGCGGCGGGCGGCTCCGCCCACCTGACGCTGGCCGCCGTCGACGAAGGCGTCCTGCGCCTGACCGACTTCCGGACGCCGGCACCGGGCGAGCATTTCTTCGGCCGCCGCCGCCTCGGCGTCGACATGCGCGACCTCTACGGCCGGCTGCTCGACGGCCGCACCGGGGAGGTCGGCCGGCTGCGCTCGGGCGGCGACGACACCGCCGAGCGCAACCTCGGCGGGCTGCCGCGCAAGAACATCCGCATCGCCGCCGTCTTCTCCGGCATCGTCGCCCTCGACGCCGAGGGCAAGGCCACGATCCCGCTGGCCGTGCCCGACTTCCAGGGCCGCCTGCGCCTGATGGCGGTGGCGTGGAGCGCCGACGCGGTCGGCTCTGCCGAAGGCGCGATGACCGTGCGCGACCCGGTCGCCAGCCTCGTCGCCACGCCCCGCTTCCTCGCCCCCGGGGACGCGGCGCAGGCGACGGTGTCGCTCGACAATGTCGACGGCGCGGCCGGCGAGTACGTGCTCCGCCTCGCCGGCGAGGGGGCGGTGCGGATCGAGGCACCGCCCGAGGTCAAGGTCGTGCTGGAGCCGGGCAAGCGCTTCGAGCAGGCCTTCCCGCTCACCGGCACCCGCATCGGCGACGGCCGGGTGCGGCTGGCGCTGTCCGGCCCGCAGGGCTTCGCGGTCGACCGCGAATGGGACCTGTCGGTCCGGCCGACCCAGCCCTACGAGACCCGGCGCATCGTCGGCCGCATCGAGCCCGGCCAGAGCCTGGCGCTCGGTCCCGACCTCGTCGCCGACCTCCTGCCGGGCACCGCCGAGGTCTTCCTCAACCTCAGCCCGCGGCCGGGCTGGGACGTCGCCGGCCTGATCCGCGACCTCGACCGCTATCCCTACGGCTGCGTCGAGCAGACGACCTCGGTCGCGATGCCGCTGCTCTACCTCGCCGACGTCGCGCGGGAATGGCAGCTGCCGGGCCAGCGGGTCGACGCCAAGACGCGGATCGACGCTGCGCTGCGCCGCCTCGCCGACATGCAGCAGGCCGACGGCTCGTTCGGCCTGTGGGGCGCGTTCGACGCATCGGACCCCTGGCTCACCGCCTATGTCGTCGATTTCTTCGCCCGGGCGCGCGACCAGGGGCACCTCGTCTCCGACCCGGCGCTGAAGAACGCCGTCGACTACCTCGCCGCCTATGTCCGGCGGAACCCGTCCGACGCGGCGGAGCTGACGGCCCACGCCTATGCCCACTACGCGCTGGCGCGGGCCGGCGTCGGCGACGTCGGCGGCGTGCGCTACTTCAGCGACGTCCATCTGAACCGGTTGCCGACCGCGCTCGCCCAGGCCCAGGTCGGCGCGGCGCTCGCCCTCTACGGCGACGGGCCGCGGGCGGCGGCCGCCTTCGCGGCGGCGACCGCGGCGCCGTCGCCGGTCGCCCTCGTCAGCAGCCGCAACTACGGCAGCGAACTGCGCGACCGGGCGGGGGTGCTGGCGCTGGCGGCCGAGGCGGGGGTGCCGATCCAGCGCGCGGCGACGCTGGCCGAGGACATCGCCCAGCGCTTCCAGCGCCGCCGCTACACCTCGACCCAGGAAAAGGTCTGGCTGCTCCTGGCGGCCCATGCGCTGGCGCGCTCGGGCGGGCCGATGACGGTCGCCGTCGACGACAACCCGGCCCGCATCAGCAACCGGGCGCTGAGCCTGAAGCCGCGGATCGAGGGTGCCCAGGACCGGATGACGGTCGCCAACCGCGGCGAGGACCCGGTCTGGCGCTCGATCTCGGTCAGCGGCGTGCCGCGCGACCTGCGGCCGCCCGAGAACCACGGCTTCGTCCTCGAGCGGCGGTTCCACCTCCCCGACGGCAAGCCGGCCGACCTCGCCCGACTGCGCCAGAACGACCTCGTCGTCGTAGTGGTCTCGGGCGAGTGGGCGGAGACGGAGGCGGACGGCGCCAATGCGCTGCTGGTCGACCTCATCCCGGCCGGCTTCGAGCTCGAGAACGCGCGGCTCGCGGGCGGGCGCGGCGCCCAGGACTTCGCCTGGCTGCCGGACCTGACCGAGGCGACCCACACCGAGCTGCGCGACGACCGCTTCGTCGCCGGCCTGACCCTGAGCAAGGGCGACGCCGCCTTCACCCAGGCCTACCTGATGCGGGCGGTGACGCCCGGCCGCTACGTCGTTCCCGGCAGCTATGTCGAGGACATGTACCGGCCGGAGCGCTTCGCCCGCACGGCGGCGGGCACGGCGACGATCGGCCGGCGCTAGGCGGCCATGGCCGGGCGGCGCCGGCGGCGGGCGCGCGCGTCCCTGTTCGCCGGCGCCGCCCTGGCGCTGGCGGCGGGCGGACTGGCGGCGCTCGACCGCTGGCGCCCGCCGCCGCTGGAACGGGCCGCCGAGGTCTCGACCGTCGTCCGCGCCCGCGACGGCGAACTCCTGCGCGCCTTCACCACCGCCGACGGCGCCTGGCGGCTGGCGGTCCGCCCCGACGCGGTCGATCCGCTGCTGCTGCGCATGCTGGTCGCCTACGAGGACCGGCGCTTCCGCTCCCATCCCGGCGTCGACCCGCTGGCGGTGCTGCGGGCGGCCGGGCAGTGGGCGGCGGCCGGCGAGGTCGTCTCCGGCGCCTCGACCTTGACGATGCAGGTGGCGCGCCTGCTCGAGCCCAGGCCGCGCAGCCTGTGGGCGAAGATCGTCGAGGCGGGGCGGGCGCTGCAGATCGAGCGCCGCCTCGACAAGGACGCCATCCTCGGCCTCTACCTGACGCGCGCCCCCTATGGCGGCAACGTCGAGGGGGTGCGGGCGGCGGCCCGCATCTATTTCGGCAAGGAGCCGACGGCGCTCCGGCCGGCGGAGGCGGCTCTGCTGGTGGCGCTGCCGCAGTCGCCGTCGCGCCTCCGGCCCGACCGCCACCCGGCGGCGGCGCGCGCCGCCCGCGACAAGGTGCTGGCGCGCATGGTCGATGCGGGCGTCATCGACGCGCCGACCGCGGACGAGGCGATGGCCGAGCCGGTGCCCGACGGGCGTTTCGCCATGCCGTTCCTGGCGCCGCACCTGGCGGCGGCGCTCCATGCCCAGACGCCGGGCCAGTCGCACATCGACACCACCATCGACCTGCGGCTGCAGCGGCAGGTCGAGGCGCTGGCCCGGCGCGAGGCGGCCACCCTCGACGCCGCGGCATCGGTCGCCGTCGTCGTCGTCGACAGCCGCAGCCGGGCCGTCCTCGCCCATGTCGGCTCGCCCGACCCCTTCGCCGCCGCCCGCGACGGCGCGGTCGACATGACGCGCGCGGTGCGCTCGCCCGGCTCGACCCTGAAGCCCTTCATCTACGCGCTCGCCTTCGACGAGACGCGGCTGGCGCCGGACACCCGGATCGACGACCGGCCGACCAGCTTCGGCGGCTACGCCCCCAGCAACTTCGATCACGGATTCCGCGGGCCGGTGACCGCGCGCGAGGCGCTGCAACTGTCGCTCAACGTGCCGGCGGTGGCGGTGCTCGACCGGCTGGGGCCGGAGCGGTTCGCCGGCCGCCTCGCCGGCCTCGGCATCCGCCTGCGCAGCCGCGACCCGCATGCCGCGGCCAGTCTGCCGCTGGCGCTGGGCGGGGTCGGGGTCACGCTGACCGAACTGGCCGGGCTCTATGCCGCGCTCGCCGGCGACGGCAGCCATGTCGCGCCCTATGTCCGGCCCGGCGACGGCCGGCCGGCGGTGCCGTTCGTCGGGGCCGCCGCGGCGCAGGCCGTCACCCGCATCCTGGAGGAGGCGCCGGCACCGCCCGGGCTGGCGCCCGCCGCGATCGGCCAGGGTCGGCTCGTGGCGATGAAGACCGGAACGTCCTACGGCTATCGCGACGCCTGGGCCTTCGGCTGGGACGCGGCATTCACGGTCGGCGTCTGGACCGGCCGGCCCGACGGCACGCCCTCGCCCGGGCACTGGGGACTGGTGACGGCGGCCCCGATCCTGGCCAAGGTCTTCGACCTGCTGCCGCCGCCGCCGATGGCGCCGCCGCGGCCGGTGGCGGCCACCGCCGCCGGGTTCGTTGCGCGCCCGGCGGCGCTCCGCCGGCTCGGAAGCGACCGGCCGCCGGCGCCCGTCATCGCGTTCCCGCCGGACGGGGCGGTGATCCCCTGGCGTGGCGAGGCGCTGCCGCTGGTGGTCGAAGGCGGCCGTCCGCCCCTGCGCTGGCTCGTCGACGGCCGTCCGCTCGGCGCGCGCGACGGCGGTCCGCGGCGGCCGGCGGAATGGCTGCCGCCGGGCCGCGGCTTCGCCCGCCTGACGGTCGTCGACGCCGACGGCCAGGGCGCCAGCGCGACGGTGCGTCTGGACTGACGGTGCGCCTGCACTGACGGGGCGCCTGGACTGAGGGGCGGTGGAGAATCGGGGGTGCGACCCCCTCGAGACTCACCTGTTCTCGGACTTGCCCGGCACGGGCACAAGAAAGCCGGAGAGGGCCGCACGAGCACCATGCCGCGCGGCGCCTCCCGGCGCAGTGACGGCCGTCACAGGCTGTCGCGGCCGGGCGGGCGCGGCCAGGCGGGGGAGCGGAACTGCTGCACCTCGAGCACGTAGCCGTTGGGATCACGCACGAAGAAGGCGTAGACCTGGAACTCCTCGCTGAGGCGCGGTGGCGCCTCGATCTCGGCGCCGGCCTCGGCGAGGCGGCGGTGCCAGCCGTCGACGTCGTCCGTCACCAGCGTCAGCACGACGCCGCGCGGCTCGACGACGCGATTGGGCCGGCTGCAGACGCCGATGAAGGAGCGCTCGGTCACGCGGAAGATCCGGCAGGCGCCCTGGTCCAGTACCTGCGGCAGGCCCAGCGTCTCGCCATACCAGCGGGCGGTCCCGTCGAGATCGCGGGTGTAGACGAAGACGACCTGCTGGTCGAAGGGCGCGTCCATCGGTTCTCCTCGCGCAGGCGGCGGGCATTGCGGTGCGACGATGGCGCGGTGTAAGCGAAGCGGGTGACCGATGGCAACCCCGCGCCCGCCGCGCCGCCTCCCGTCCTCCGGCCGATCGGCGCCGGGGAGCCGCTGCCCTGGTTCCATGCCGCGACGGCCGCCAATCCCACCTACCTGATCGACACCGTCGCCGGCCGTCACATCGTGCTGTCGGTGCCGGGACCGCTCACCGCCGCGCCGGGATGCGGGCTGCTGGACTTCCTGCGGGGGCCGGCGGCGGCGCGGTTCGACGATGTCGACGTCGCCTTCTTCGGGGTCGCGACCGAGGGGGCGGACGTCGCGGACGGCCGGGCGGTCGATCGCCTTCCCGGCATCCGCTGGTTCCACGACTTCGGCGGCGAACTCGCCCGGATCCTCGGTTCGGACGGGTCGCCGGCGCGCGCCCACACGCTGGTGGTCGACCCGGCGATGCGCGTCGTCGCCCGCTTCTCCATGGCCGACCCCGAGGCGCACAATGCGGCGCTGGCGGCGATGCTGCGCAGCCTGCCGCCGATCGCCGACGACGAATGGTCGGTCGGCGACGCGCCGGTGCTCGTCGTGCCGCGGATCTTCGAGCCCGAACTGTGCCGGCGGCTGATCGCCTTCTACGACCGGGAAGGCGGCAGCGAATCCGGGTTCATGCGCTCGCAGGACGGCCGCTCGGTCGGCGTCTTCGACGCGTCCCGCAAGCGCCGGTCGGACTGCATGATCGAGGACGAGGCGCTCTGCCGCGAACTGGCGCAGCGCATCACCCGCCGGCTCGTGCCGATGATCGAACGCGCGATGAACTTCCGGGCGACGCGCATCGAGCGCTACGTCGTCGCCTGCTACGACGGCGCCACGCGCGGCTTCTTCACCGCCCATCGCGACAATACGACGCCCGCCACGCGGCACCGGCGCTTTGCGGTCACGATCAACCTCAACGCCGACGAATACGAGGGCGGCGACCTCCGCTTCCCGGAGTTCGGCCGCCGCACCTACCGCGCGCCGACCGGCGGCGCGGTCGTCTTCTCCTGCTCGCTGATGCACGAGGCGCTGCCGGTGACCCGCGGGCGGCGCTATGCCTTCCTGCCGTTCCTCTACGACGACGACGCGGCGCGCATCCGCGACGAGACCCGGTCGCTCATCGTCGCCCCCGGCGAGCCGGCGGCCGGCAGCGGCTGACCCGTCGACAGCGGCGGCGCTCCGGCGCATGATTTCCCGATGCCGGGGCGGGACCTGGGTATCGGCCGCGGGTTCCGGCCGGCGGGAGACGTCCGCGATGACCGCTGCTGCCGCTGCGCGCCCCGTCCTGATCCTGCTGGCCCTGTTCGCCGCTCTCTTCGCCGCGGCGCCGGCGCCGGCGCAGCCGAATCCCGAGACCGCAGCCGCGATCCGCCAGGCGATGGTCAAGGTCCGGGCCTTCGTCGCCGGCGAGGCGCGCACGGCGCGCACGCTGGGCACCGAGCGCGAGGGCACCGGGATCGTCATCGACGCCGACGGGCTGATCGTCACCATCGGCTACGTTATCCTGGAGGCGATGGGCGTCGAGATCACCGACCATCGCGGCCGCGCCATGCGCGCCGAGATCGTCGGCTACGACGCCGACACCGGCTTCGGGCTCCTGCGCGCGACCGAACCGCTCGACGTCCGGCCGGCGCCGATGGGCCGGGCGGCGCGGCTCGCCGAGGGCGAGCGGGTGACCCTGGTCGCCGCCGGCGAGGACGGGGCGCAGCCCGCCATCGTCGTGCAGCGGCGGGAATTCGCCGGCTACTGGGAATATCTGCTGGAGGAGGCGGTGTTCGTATCGCCGCCACACCCGCGCTGGGCCGGTGCCGGCCTCTTCACCGCCGACGGACGGCTGGTCGCGATCGGTTCGCTGCTCGTCGGCCAGGTGGCGCCGGGCATGCCGGTGCCGGGCAACATGATGATTCCGATCGACCTCTTGCGCCCGATCCTGGGCGACCTCTTGGCGCTCGGCCGCATGGCGACCCCGAGCCGGCCCTGGCTCGGGGTCAATGTCCAGGAGGCGCCGACCGGGGTCGTCATCACCCGCGTCCAGCAGGAGACGCCGGCGGAGCGGGCCGGGCTGCGGCCGGGCGACGTGGTGGTCGGCGTCGCCGGCGAGCCGGTGCGCAACGTCGCCGACTTCTACCGCAAGCTCTGGTCGAAGGGCGACGCCGGGGTCGCGATCGGGCTGGAGGTGGTGGCGTCGACAGGGACGCGCCAGGTGACGGTGACGAGCGGCGACCGCCGCCGCTACATGCGCACCGGCCAGTCCTACTGAGGCCAGTCCTACCGAGGCGAGGGCTCAGCTCCGCCAGCGCAGCAGTCGCGGCTTGACCGGGTTCTCGAACGGACGCCCGGCCGCGGTCGCCCGCGCGTACTCGTTCTTGAGCCGGTAGTACCACTTGGCCGGCCGGTCGGCGTCGTCGATGAGCAGGAGCGGCGGGTTGTGCGCCAGCCCGACCTGCTGCTTGGCCATGATGTCGCGGTCCTGGCCGAGGAAGGTGCGCACGAACGGGCGGAGCACCGGCTTCAGCACCGTCAGCCACGGCATGGTCCAGTAGATGATGTGGTGCAGTTCGGTCTCGCGCGGCCCGAGCGGCGTCACCGCCGTCAGGCCGCAGAGGACGTGGCGGCCGGCCCGCACATGCTCGATGCGGATCGAGGGCAGGCGGAAGACGATCTCGGTCTCGGGCACGCCGCCCAGCAGCCGGTAGGCGCGCGAGTTGGACGAGGCGCGGTGCCGGACCATGGTGAAGCCGAAGGGCGAGGGCGCGAACTGCTTGGCCTTGGCGTGGATCGAGGCCTTGGACCGCCACCACCAGGCGCGATGGACGAAGGGGCCGTGCGCCGGATCCATCAGCCCGACCACGGCATGGTCGAGCGGCCCGTGGAAGATCATGGACTCGGCGATGCCGAGGTGGCGGCCGTCGACGTCGGCCAGCTCGGGGATCCCCGGCGCCGCGGCCGGGTCGCGCCCGAAGAACACCCAGACGTTGCCCTGCACCTCGCGGCAGGGATAGCGCTGCACCTTCACCCGCGTCAGGTCGAAGGCCTGGTCGGGGACGAGCGACGGAATGGCGGTGCACTGGCCGCGGGCATCGAAGCGCCAGCCGTGATAGGGGCACTCGATCTCCCCGCCCTCGAGGCGGCCGCAGGACAGCGGGATGCCGCGATGCGGGCAGATGTCGCGCAACGCGAAGGGCTGGCCGTCCGGCCCCCGGCCCAGCACCAGCGGCTCGCCGAGCACGGTCTTGCCGACCAGCCGCCCCGGCCGCAGGCGGGTTCCGGGCAGCACGAGATACCAGAGCTCGCGCAGGAAGCCGGGGTCGGCCGCGGGCTCGGCGGGGGAATCGGACGGGGAGGGGATCATCGCCAACAGGCGACATCCTATCAGTGCCGGCGCAGCCGGCGGAAGGCGACGGGCAGCAACGCCAGTGCGGCAAGAGCGCCGAGGGCGAGCAGGATCTTCGGCTTCAGCATCGCCGCCGCGTCCAGTCCTGCGGGCGAATCGAGCATGCCGTCCAGCCCGGCGCCGACGGCGGCGAAGAGGAAGGTCGCGGGCAGGATCCCGACCACGGTCGCCAGCACGTAGGTGCGGACCGGGACGCCGACCAGCGCCGGCACCAGGTTGACGATCCAGAACGGGCAGACCGGCATCAGGCGGAGCGCCAGAAGGTAGGAGAAGGCGTCGGAGCGGAGGCCGCACTCCATGCGCCCGAGGAACGGCCGGGCGCGCCCGGCCAGCACCGGCCCGAGCGTCCCCCGTGCCAGCAGGAAGACGAGCGTCGCCCCGGCCGTCGCCCCGGCCAGCGCGACCAGCGCGCCGCCGAGGGTGCCGAAGAGGAAGCCGGCCGCCACCGTCAGGATGGTCGCGCCGGGGATCGAGAGGCCGACCACGCCGACATAGATCGCGACCGCCGCCAGCACCGCCACGACGCCGTGGGCGGCGGCCAGGTCCTGGATCTGGGCACGGTGCTCGCGGAGCGCGGCGAAGGTGAGGTAGCGGTCGAGATCGAGGAGCCATGCCGCCAGCATCGCCGCGGCGAGCACCGCCAGCGGCCAGAAGCGGCCGCAGCACCGGCACGCCCGGGTGGTCCAGGGTGGGGCGGTGCAGAGCGGATCGGGCGGGCTGCTCATCGGCATCTCACCCTCTGCGAGATAGACCTCCGGGCGGGCCGCGACAAATCACGGTCCGGTCACGATCGCATCACCCCGCAGCGCCGGAGTTCGGGTTCGAGCCGGCCGGCGAGCCACAGCCCGTACATGCGGAAATCGCTCGCCAGCGACCAGACCGGATGACCGAAGGTGGCGGGCCGGTTGCCCTCGATCAGGAAATGCGAGGCCCAGGCCGGCAGGTAGCCCACGACCGGCGCCGCCAGCGCCAGCCGCCAGTCGCCCGCGGCGGCGGCCGCCACGAGGCAGGCGAGGCCGGCCGTGGTGCCGGCGAAATGCCAGGCGCGGGTGGCCGGCCGCGCGTGCGCGGCGAGATAGACGGGCCAGAACTCCGCGTAGTCGGTCGGCGATTTCCGTTCCGGGAACGCCATGGGCCGGCCCCTCGCGCTTGCATTCGGTTGGGTCCGATCGTAAGTCATCGGACCTTCCCCATCTATATCGGTCGGTCGGTCATGGGCTACAGGGTAGCTGTCGTCGGTGCCACGGGCGCCGTCGGCCAGGAGATGCTGAAGACGCTGGCGGAACGGCAGTTCCCGGTGTCCGAGGTGATCGCGCTCGCGTCCGAGCGGTCGGTCGGCCGTCAGGTGTCCTTCGGCGAGGACGACGTCCTCGACGTGCAGGACCTGGAGACCTTCGACTTCCGCGGCGTCGACATCGGCCTCTTCTCGCCGGGCGCCAAGGTGTCGGCGGTCCATGCGCCGCGCGCGGCGAAGGCGGGCTGCGTCGTCATCGACAACACCTCGCAGTTCCGCATGGACCACGACGTCCCGCTGGTCGTGCCCGAGGTCAACCCGCAGCGCATCGCCGACTACACGCGCCGCGGCATCATCGCCAATCCCAACTGCTCGACCATCCAGATGGTGGTGGCGCTGAAGCCGCTGCACGACGCGTGGAAGATCCGCCGCGTCGTCGTCTCGACCTACCAGTCGACGTCCGGCGCCGGCAAGGAGGCGATGGACGAACTGTTCGGCCAGACCCGTGCGATCTACGTCAACGACCCGGTGACGCCGGAGCAGTTCCCCAAGCAGATCGCCTTCAACGTCATCCCGCACATCGACACCTTCA
>NZ_JAYSFE010000061.1:23249-27805 GCF_041913585.1 Allostella sp. | reverse complement strand
CGCGACTGCTGAAGCTCAACAAATGTCGCCGCAATATTTTTGATCCTATCATCAAGCGGATTGACGACCAATTTCGAAAGAGAGTTGTCAAACGGAATGTCTTTCGAAAACAATCTGCAAGCTTCACGCATCGTAGCATGCTGAAATCCACGAGCCACTTTACTACGCAGTCCCGATGGATGGCGCGGAAAGGTTAGAATCGCCTCTTCGATCAGATAGTGAAATAATCCATAATATGCTGATGAAATAGATCTTCGCAAGCTAGCTTGTCTAGGTTTTTTCTTCTCCCTTCCAAGAAGATGCCGAGACTGCTCCAGAAGATCAACTGACAGCGTCATCGGAGCCGACCTCCTCCACATCGATATAAGGCCAAAGTCCGATCTCGGAATTTAAAATCTTCTCTCTAATTCTCGATGTTAACTCATATATCTTCCGTTCATCATCCTTTGACCAGGACCGTTCGCTGTCAGATTGCAAAAAAATCCAAACGGCTTTTTCGCCGTTGGAATCCTCTCCAAATTCCAGCCGAAATCCGGATACAAACGATCCCTTTATTTCTTCGCGAACGACCGCCCGCGCTGCTTCAAGCTGAGCTTCAGTTGGCGGGGCCGGCACTCCAGGTGGCCACATTGACGTCATTTCCGCTCCGTTCTCTGAGGCCAAGCGACGCAAACATCGGAGTGCTCGCGTCACTCACAACCCGCCCCCATACGGGACGCAACTGTGGCAGCTTCGTGGGGCGCTTGGGTTGCCAACAAACACCCCACCCCCCACATCGATCAGGCGGCCTTGGCCAGCCCCTCGGCCTTCAGCGTCGCATAGACGTCGTCGAGCGCCTTGCCGAACCGGACCATCATCTCGCCGATCTGCTCCTCGGAGATGATGAGCGGCGGGGTGAAGGCGATGCGGTCGCCGATCGCGCGGACGATCAGGCCATGCTCGGCGGCCTTGTTCATGACGGCGATGCCGACCTTGCGCTCGGCCGGGAACGGCACGCGCTTGGCGCCGTCCTGCATCAGTTCGACGCCGGCGATGAGGCCGACGCCGCGGACGTCGCCGACCAGCGGATGGCCGCGGAACTTCTCGAGCCCGCCGAGGAAGGCCGGGCTGACGGCCCGGACATGGCCGAAGATGTCCCGCTCCTCGTAGATCTTCTGGGTCTCGAGCGCGACCGCACAGGCGACCGGGTGGGCGCCGTAGGTGAAGCCGTGGCCGAACGTGCCGTGCGTCTCGCTCTGCTTCACCATCGCCTCGTAGATCTTCTCCGAGATCATGAGGGCCGAGAGCGGCTGGTAGGAGGCGGTCAGGGCCTTGGCGCAGGACAGCATGTCCGGCTTCATGCCGTAGGTCTCGGAGCCCCAGCGGTTGCCGGTGCGCCCGAAGCCGCAGATGACCTCGTCGGCGACCAGCAGCACGTCATACTTCTTCAGCACCGCCTGGATCTTGTCCCAGTAGGTCCGGGGCGGGGTCAGCGCGCCGCCGCCGCCCTGCACCGGCTCACCGAAGAAGGCGGCCACCGTCTCCGGCCCCTCGGCCAGGATCAGCTTCTCGAGATTGGCGGCCATGCGGTCGGAGAACTGCTCCTCCGTCTCGCCCTCCTCGTGGCCGCGATAGTAGTTGGGGTTGTCGGTGTGCTTGAAGCCCGGCAGCGGAATGTCGAAGCCGGCGCGCATGTGCGGCTGGCCGGAGATCGACACCGACGCGATCGTGTTGCCGTGGTAGCCGCGCTCGCGGCCGATGATCTTCTTCTTCTGCGGCCGGCCCAGCGCGTTGTTGTAGTACCAGATCAGCTTGACGGCGGCGTCGTTGCACTCCGAGCCGGAGCACTGGAAGAGCACCTTCGACATCTTCACGGGCGCGATCGAGATCAGCTTCTCGGCGAGGTCGGTCGCCAGGGTGTGCCCGTTGCCGAAGAACGTGTGGTAGTAGGGCAGCTCCAGCAGCTGCTTGTAGGCGACGTCGGCCAGGCGCTTCTCGCTGAAGCCGAGCGACGCGCACCACAGGCCGGCCATGCCCTCGATGTATTCCTTGCCGTTCTCGTCGTAGACGTAGATGCCGTTCCCCTTGGTGAACAGCGTTCCGCCGTGCTCCTTGTGGGCCTTGAGGTCGGTTTGCTGGTGGACGTGGAAGGCGATGTCGCGGGCCATCGCCGAGTTCGGGCGGATCGCGTTCATGGTTGCGGGTCTCCTAGGGGGGACGAGGCGGCAGCGTGCGCCGGCGCCAGAATAGCAAAGGATGGGCCGGCCGCCTCCCCCGATCGCACGCGCGATGACATTGTCGAAGCCGTCTTCCGCTGCTAGACGGGAAATCGCCTCTCCCGACGGAGCCTCGCCCCGATGCGCCCTTCCCGCTTCGCCGCTTCCGCCCTCGGGGCGCTGGCGCTGTTGCTCGCCGCCGCCCTGCCGGCCCGCGCCGCGGAGATCGCGGTCGCCACGGTCGGCCCGATGACCGGCCAGTACGCCATCTTCGGCGAGCAGCTGCGCCGCGGCGCCGACCTCGCCGTTCGCACGATCAACCAAGCGGGCGGCGTGCTCGGCCGCCAGCTCCGGCTCGAGGTCGGCGACGATGCCTGCGATCCCAAGCAGGCGGTCGCGGTCGCCAACCGGCTGGCGACGCGGCGGGTCGCCCTGGTCGCCGGCCACTACTGCTCCTCCTCCTCGATCCCGGCCTCGGCGGTCTACCACGAGGCGGGCATCCTCCAGATCACGCCCGCCTCGACCGCCCCCGCGCTCACCGACGACGCGGCCAAGCGCGGCTGGAAGACGGTCTTCCGCACCTATGGCCGCGACGATGCCCAGGCCCGCGTCTCCGGCCGGCTGCTGGCGGAGCGCTTCGGCGCGGTCCCCGTCGCCATCCTGCACGACAAGACCTCCTACGGCCGCGGCCTCGCCGACGAGACCCGCGCCGTCTACCGCAAGGCCGGCCACCGCGAGGCGATGTACGAGGCCATCACCGCCGGCGACAAGGACTTCACCGCGCTCGTCAGCCGGATGAAGGCGGCGCGCATCGGCGCCATCTATCTTGGCGGCTACCACACCGAGGCCGGGCTGATCGCCCGCCAGGCGCGCGAACAGGGCCTGGACGCGGTCCTGGTCTCCGGCGACGCGCTGGTGACCGACGAATTCTGGAAGATCGCCGGCCCCGCCGGCAACGGCACCCTGATGACCTTCGCCCCCGACCCGCGCCGCGCGCCGGCCGCCGCGGCCATCGTCGGCCGCTTCCGCGCCGAGGGCTACGAGCCCGAGGGCTATGCCCTCTACAGCTATGCCGCGGTCCAGGTCTGGGCCGAAGCCGCCGCCCGGGCGAAGTCGGTCAAGGCGTCGTCCGTCGCCGCGGCCCTGCGCGCCGGCACCTTCGACACCGTGGTCGGCCAGATGCGCTTCGATGCCAAGGGCGACGTGCTGGCACCGAAATATGCCGTCTACGTCTGGAAGGACGGCCGCTACGAGGAGGCGATCCCGGCCGACCGCTGATCGGCCGCCTCGCCCATCCACTGCGGCCGCGGCCGCTTCGCCGGCGGCACGCGCCCCTGGTGGAAGGCGATGCCGAGCTCGAAGCTCTCGGCGATGCGGTGGGCGCGCTCGACGAAATGGGCCGCCGCCGCCGGCGGACACTCCCGGCGCGCCGTCGTCTCGAACAGCACCAGCCAGCGGTCGAAATGGGCGCGCTCCAGGTCCATGCGCATGTGCGGCGGCATCGGCCGGCCGTGGTAGCGGCCGGTCATCAGCGCCACCGAGGACCAGAAATCGCACATCCGGCCGAGATGCCGGTCCCAGTCGGCGATGCGGGCGTCGAAGATCGGGCCGAGCACGGCATCGGCGCGGACCGCGCCATAGAAGGCATGCACGAGGCGCCGGATCATCGCCTCGTCGATCCCGGTGCGCTGCATCACGTCGAGCGTCAGGAGCTGGCGCCGTTCCGCACCGCCGTCCGGCAGGTCGTCCATCGTCGATCCCTCCACATATCCGACCGGGAAGCTCGGACTTTCGGCCGGCGGCCGCAACGGGGGTGCGACACCGCGTCTCCCGCCCGAGCCCGCTATCCGCACTCCAGCGGGCGGACGAGGTAGCGAACGGCCTTGCCGCGATCGGCCAGGTGTGCCCGGCCGACCTCGGAGAAGCCCAGCGCCGCATGGAACGCATCGGAAGCCGGGTTGGGCGGCTCGCGGTTCACCTCGCAGACGACGCGGTCGTGACCGGCGGCGCGGGCGGCCGTGAAGAGGTCGGCATAGAGGGCCCGCGCCAGCCCCTGGCCGCGCGCCGTGGCCGCGACGACCACCCGGTCGACATAGACGAAGCGCGCGTACTGCCGGCGGAACCACAGGAAGTTCGGGCTGTCGTAGTCGGCGTCCTGGTCGAAGGCGACAAGGAGCGCCGCCCCCTCGCCGGCCACCCGGACGCGGAACGCCGACGCGAAGAGCCGCGCCAGGCCGTCGGCCGTCAGCTCCGACAGTTCGACGGCGTGCTGGTTGTTGAGGGCGAGCAGCGCCGCGGCGTCGGCCGGCGAGGGCGCGCGCAGCCGGTTCGTCATCCGGCCCCGACCACGGCCTGCTCGAC
>NZ_JAYSFE010000061.1:18406-23149 GCF_041913585.1 Allostella sp. | reverse complement strand
GCCGCCCCCACCATCACCGGGTTGAGGTCGACCGAGGCGATGCGGCCGCCGGCCGCCAGCATCATGGCGCCGAGCCGCACGGCGGCCGCGGCATAGGCGGCGAGATCGAGCGCCGGCTCGCCGCGGGTGCCGCGCAGGATGGGCGCGATGCGCAGGCCCATCAGCGCCGCCACCACCTCGTCGGCGGTGAAGGGGGGCACCAGCACCGCCACGTCGCCCAGCGCCTCGACATACTTGCCGCCGTCGCCGACGAGGACCGCCGGCCCGACCATCGGGTCGAGGCGGGCGCCCAGCACCAGTTCGCGCCGGCCCTTGATCATGCGGGCGACGATGACGCCCTCGATCTCGGCACCGAGGGCGCGCAGTCCCGCCATCTGGGCCCGGAAGGCGGCGGCGACGGCATCGGCATCGGCGAGGCCGAGCGCCACCAGCCCATGCTCGGACTTGTGCGGCACGTCGGGCGAGCAGGCCTTGACCGCGACCGGCCCGCCGAGTTCGGCGAAGGCGGCGCGGGCCTCGTCCTCGGTCCGGCACAGGCGGTGGGCGACGACCGGCATGCCCTGCGCCGCCAGCAGCGCGAGGCTGTCGGCCTCGCCGAGGAAGGGCCTGGTTCCAGGCGGCACCGCCACCGGTGCCGCCGCCGGCATCGTCGGCAGGGGTTCCCGCATCATCGCCGTGTGCGCCGCGAGCTGCGCCAGGGCGCGCATTGCCGTCGTCTCGTTGGGATAGGTCGGAACCCCGGCCGCGGCGAAGACGGCGGCGATGTTGGGTTGCGGCACGCCGAGCGCCACCGGCTTGCCGGTGTCGGCCATGAACTGCGCCGTGTCGCGCGCGAAGGCGGGGACGTCGTAGCCGGCGCCGGCCACCGGGATCGCGATGAAGAAGAGGTCCGCGGCCGGGTCGCGGCCGACGATCGGCAGGATGTCGCTGAAGAGGCGGCTGTTCGACAGCAGCGCCGCCGTCACGTCGATCGGGTTGGTGGTGGTGGCGAAGCCGGGCAGCACGTCCTTCAGCGCCGCCACCGTCTCCGGCTGGAAGCGCCCGAGCGGCAGGTCGAGCTCGGTCGCGCGGTCCGCCGCCATGACGCAGCTCGCCCCGGAATTGCTGATGGCGACGAGGCGGCGCCCCTCCGGCCGCCAGCCCTTGAGATAGAGTTCGGCCGCCGCGCACCAGTCGTGCATGTCGGTCGCGCGCCAGATGCCGTGCCGCTTCAGGAAGGCGTCGATGACCCGGTCCTCGCCGGCCAGCGACCCGGTGTGCGAGCGCGCGGCCTGCGCCCCGGCCGCGGTGCGCCCCGCCTTCAGCGCCACCACCGGCAGGTCGCGCGCCCGCGCCGCCGCCGCCAGCGACGCCAGCCGCGGCGCGTCGCTCATGCCCTCGAGATAGAGAAGCAGCAGGCGAAGGTCGGGATCGGCGACCATCGCCTCGGCCAGTTCGATCGCCGTCAGGTCGGAATCGTTGCCGGTCGCGCAGACGTAGCGCACGCCGATGCCGCGCCCGCGCAGCAGCGCATAGGGGACGAGGCTGGTGGCACCGCTCTGGCTGACGATGCCGACCGGCCCGTCGGCCGGCGGCGCCTCGATGAACATGGTGGCGAAGTTGGCGACCGCGCCGGTGCCGAAATTGGCGAGGCCCTGGCTGTTCGGGCCGACGATGCGCATCCCCTTGGCCCGCGCCCGCGCCACCATGGCGCGCTGCGCCGCCAGCCCCGCCTCGCCGGTTTCGCCGAACCCCGACGCCATGACGATGCAGACCTTCACGCCGCGCTCGGCGCAGGCGTCGACCGCCTGGATGCCGGCCTCGCCCGGGATCGCCACGACCACCAGTTCCGGCGCCTCCGGCACCGCCGCCAGGTCGGGGTAGGCCCGGTAGCCCTGGATCTCGGCCCGGGTCGGATTGATCGGGTAGACCTGCCCGCGAAAGCCGAATTTCGACAGGAAGTGGATCGGGCGCCCGCCCACCTTGTTGGGATTTTCCGAGGCGCCGATGACGGCGACCGAGCGGGGATCGAGGGCGGCACGAAGCGAGTCGTCGAGCGGCATCGGAATTCCTGGAGGAGGTCGGGGTCAGGCCGGCACGAAGCGCGGCAGGTGCCGCCCGTCGTGCGCGAAGAAGGTGACGGCGACGCGCTGGCCGATCGCGAGATCCGCGGCGCCGTGCGCCATCATGCGGATGCCCTCGTCGAGATCGACCAGCGCGATCGTGTAGGGCGCCAGCGCCCGGAAGGCGTCGGAGGGCGCCCGGACGACGGTGGTGACGGCATGGACGGTCCCGGTCCCGGCCGCCCGCCGCCATTCGACCGCGGTCGAGCCGCAGGCCGGGCAGAAGTCGCGGGGGAAGGTCTGGCCCGTGCCGCACGCGGCACAGCGCCGCCAGCGCAGTTCGCCCGCGGCGCAGCCCTCCCAGAAATGGGTGGCGAGCGATCCCGTCATGCGGCCCTCAGGACGAGGCTGACATGGGACGACATGACGCCGCCGTCACCATGAACGAAGGCGGTGCGGCGGCCCGCCACCTGCCGCGCGCCGGCCTTGCCGGCAAGCTGGCGATAGGCCTCCGCGACGTGCGCCATGCCGCCGCCGACGCCGCAATGGCCGAAGGCGAGCAGGCCGCCATGGGTGTTGAGCGGCAGCCGCCCGTCCGGTCCGAAGGATCCGTCGCGCGCCATGCCCGCGGCACCGCCGCGGGGCGCGAAGCCGATCTCCTCCAGCAGCATGGTGAGCGTGATCGTGAAGCTGTCGTAGACCGCGAGGAAGTCCACGTCGTCGCGCCGGCAGCCGGCCTCGGCGAAGGCGCGGCCCGCCGCCTCGCCGGCGCCCGTCACCGTCAGGTCGGCGGCGTGGCTGATGTGCTGGTGGCGGTGCGCCTGGCCCATGCCGGCGATGCGGGCTGCCCCCTCGTCCCGCTGGACGACGAGCGCCACCCCGCCGTCGGAGATCGGGCAGCAGTCGAGGAGCTTGAGGGGCCTCGCGATCGGTTTCGAGGCGAGCACGTCGGCGACCGTGATCGGCGCGGACTGGTGGGCGCCCGGACAGTTCGCCGCGTGGCGGCGCATCAGCACCGCGAACTCCGCCAGATCGGCCTCGGTCAGGCCGTGGACATGCAGGTAGCGCGAGGCGAGGAGCGCGTAGTAGGCCGGGATGGTGGCGCCGTAGGGCACCTCGAAATCCGGATGGCCGACCTGGGCCAGGGTCTGGATCGCGGAGTCGCGGCTCTGCCCGGTCGCCCGGTTCTCGGCGCCGACGACGAGGATGCGCCGGCACTGGCCGGCATCGACCAGGCGGGCGGCGAGCATGGTCATGGCGCAGCCGGTGGCGCCGCCGGCCTGGACGGCATGGGCATAGACCGGTTCGAGCCCGAAATGCTCGGCGAACACGGTCGCCAGCATGAGGTGCGGATGGGTCGTGGAATAGCCGCAGACGAGCCCGTCGATGTCGCCCCTTGCCAGGCCGGCGTCGGCCAACGCCACCGTCGCCGCCTCCGTCATCAGGTCGATCGTCGTCCGGCCCTCATGCCGGCCGAACCCGGTATCGCCGGCGCCCGCGATGTGCGCCAAATTCGTTCCTCCCGAAGCGGGCGGGAGTGTGCCCCCGCGCCCCGGCCGAGAGCAAGCGGCCAGGCCGGAACCCCGAGGACGACCGATGCGGCTCAGGATCGCGACCTACAACCTGGAGAATTTCGACGACGAGGGGCCGCTGCCGCTCGACCGGCGCCTGCCCGTCCTCGGCCGGACGCTGGCCCGTCTCGATGCCGACATTCTCTGCCTGCAGGAGGTCAATGCCCAGGAGGCCCCGAAGCGGCCGCGGACGCTGGCCGCACTCGACCGGCTCGTGGCCGGCACCCCCTATGCCGGCTTCCACCGCGCCCTGACCACCAGCGAGGGCGGCGACTACCCGCGCGACATCCACAACCTGGTGATCCTGAGCCGCCATCCGATCCGGACCGTCGACCAGGTGGCCCATCGCCTGGTGCCGCCGGTCGACTGGCGCTGGCTCGCCGGCGAGCACGGCGAGCCGGTGCGCTTCGAACGCCCGATCCTCGCGGTCGTGATCGATGTCGGGCGGCCCCTGCACCTGCTCGACCTCCATCTCCGGGCACCGCTGGCGGTCGCCGTGCCGGGCGGCAAGACCGGCCCCTTCGCCTGGAGGAGCGTCGGTGGCTGGGCCGAGGGCTATTTCCTGGCGGCGGTGAAGCGGCAGGCGCAGGCCCTGGAGGCGCGGCTGCTGATCGAGTCGATCTTCGACCGCGATCCCGAGGCCTGGATCGTCGTCGCCGGCGACCTCAACGCCGAGGAGCGCGAGGTGCCGCTCGCCATCCTCGCCGCGCCCACCGACGCAACCGGCAATCCCGCACTGGCGGCGCGGTCGCTGGCATCGCTGGCCCACCTCGTTCCGGCCGACCGGCGCTTCACGGTGCGCCACGGCCGCGGTCTCCTGCTCGACCACATCCTGGTCTCGCAGGCGCTGGCCCGGCGCTGCACCGGCGTCGAAATCCTGAACGCCGAACTTTCGGACGAGGCGGACGCGGCGCGGGCCGGGTTCGACGACCCGGCCGGCTTCCATGCCCCGATGGTGGCGGCTTTCGAGCTCGCCTAGAAGCAGGCGGCGACGGCCGCCCCGAGTTCGAGGACGATGGCGAGCCCGCGCTCCCACCACAGGGCCAGCGCCCCCAGGACGGCGCCGGCCGCGCCGAAGGCGGCGATGGTCGGAAGCGGGGTCATGTCGACGATCGGGTCATGTCGACGAT
>NZ_JAYSFE010000061.1:0-18306 GCF_041913585.1 Allostella sp. | reverse complement strand
AAGGCGGCGATGGTCGGAAGCGGGGTCATGTCGACGATCGGGTCATGTCGACGATGGGGTCAGGCCGACGATGGGGAGAGCGCCGCGCGCCCGGCCCGTCGCTCGTCGATCGGCCAGTGCAGCAGCGCCGCCAGCAGGCCGAGCCCGGCGCAGATCCACCACACCACATCGTAGGACCCGGTCCAGTCGTAGGCGAGGCCACCGAGCCAGGGGCCGACGAAGCCGCCGACCTGGTGGCTGAGGAAGACCACCCCGAACAGCGTCGACAGGTAGGTCGGCCCGAAGAGCTGCGCGACGAGGCCGTTGGTGAGCGGGATCGTCGGCAGCCAGGTGAAGCCCATGCCGGCGGCGAAGACCAGCACCGAGGCCTCGCTCAGCGGCGCCAGCAGGAACCCCGCCAGCAGTGCCGTGCGCATGAGGTAGAGCCCGGTCAGCACCAAGCGCTTCTCGAAGCGCTGGCCGAGCCAGCCGCAGGCGAGCGTGCCGGCGATGTTGCAGACGCCGACCAGCGTCAGCGCGGCCGCCCCGAGCCACGGCGCCATGCCCTTGTCGCCGAGATAGGGCGGCAGGTGGACCATGATGAAGGCGAGCTGGAAGCCGCAGACGAAGAAGCCGACCGTCAGCAGCACGAAGCTGCGGTCCCTCGCCGCCGCGCCGAGCGCCGCGCCGAGGCCGAGGCGGGCGGCAGCCGGCTCGGCGGGCACGACCCGGGGCCCAAGCCCCATCGCCAGCGGCACCGCCAGGAGCGACGTCGCCCCGAGCACCAGGAGGGCGGTGACCCAGCCGATCTCGGAAATGAGGAGGTGGGTGTAGGGCAAGGCCATGAACTGGCCGATCGAGCCGCCGAAGCTGGCCAGCGCCAGGGCCTTCGCCCGGTGCGCCGGCGGCGCCGCCCGGCCGACGGCACTGAGCACCACCGAGAATCCGGCGCCGCTCATGCCGATGCCGAGCAGGAAGCCGCTCGCCAGCATCTGGCCGCCGCCCCAGTCGGCCGCCATCACCACGACCCCGGCGACGTAGAGGAGGATGCCGGCGGCGGCCACCAGCCGCGGCCCGTAGCGATCGGCGATCGCCCCCGCGACCGGCGCGCCGAACCCCCAGATCAGGTTCTGCAGCCCCATGGAGAAGGCGAAGGCCTCGCGCGAGACCCCGTTCCCGGCACTCATCGGCAGCAGGAACAGGCCGAAGCCCTGGCGGATGCCGGCGATGATGCCGAGGATGATTCCGGCCGAGACGACGATGATCCAGAGTGGCCGACCCATTCGTCCCTGCCCGATCGGAATGCAGACTGCCGCCATTCTAGGCGGGGGCTCCGATCTTGGACAGACGAAGCGGCTTCGGCGCTAAGATCGCGGACCGCGCATTCTTCGACGAGGACCCCGCATGTCCCGCCTCTTCCGACCGGCGCCGACCTTCATGGACGCACCCGCCGCCGACAGCGCCGCCGGCAGCCGCGCCGTCGTCATCGGCATGCCCTTCGACTGCGGGACCCATCCGGTGCGCATCGGCTCCCGCCAGGGTCCGGCCGCGATCCGCGAGCAGTCGCGCCTGCTCCGTGCCTGGGACCCGGACACGGATCGCAATCCGCTGGCGGAGCTCAACGTCGTCGACCTCGGCGATGCGACCGTCACGCCGAGTGCGGTCGAATCCTCCTTCGCCGCCATCGAAGCCGCCGTCTGGCACGCGGTCGACGCCGGCGCGGTGCCGATCACCATGGGCGGCGACGGAGCGGTGACGCTGCCGCAGCTCCGCGCGCTCCACCGCAAGTTCCCCGATCTCTGCGTCGTCCACATCGACGCCCATACCGACGCCTACCCGATCGACGGCTACAACACGGCGACGACCTTCAGCCGCGCCGTCGAGGAGGGCGTGCTCGATCCGTCCCGCTCGTTCCATGTCGGCGCCCGCGGCCCGACGATGGTGCCCGGCGTCTTCGCCCACGCCGAGGCGCTCGGCTATGGCCTGGTCACCATGGACCGGCTGATGGCGGACGGCGCGGATGCGGTCTTCGACCGCCTGCGCGAGCGCATCGGCGGGCGACCGGTCTATCTCTGCTTCGACATGGATTTTTTCGACCCCGCGGCGGCACCCGGGGTCTGTACGCCGGCCTGGGGCGGCGCCAGCGCCCGCGAGGGGCTCGCCATCCTGCGCCGCTGCGGCGATTTCCGCCTCGTCGCCTGCGACGTCAACACGGTCAGCCCGCCGCACGACGTCGGCGGGATGACGGCGTTCCTGGCCGCGACCGTGCTGTGGCATTGCCTCGCGATGGTCGCCGATCGCGAGCGCCGGCCGAACGCGCGGTGACCGGGCCGATGGGTCGGGCGCCGCCCGCTCAGCCGGGGCGGAAGTAGGGCCGGCCCCACGGGCCGTACTGGTAGTAATGCTGGGGTGGCGGGGCGTAGTAGCCGCGATAGTAGCCGGGCGCGGGCGGGGGCCCGGGAACGTAGACGGCGCAGGCGCCGAGCGTCGCGGCCAGGACGGCCGCGACGGCCAGCGGTTTGGCAATCGACCGAAGCTTCGACATCCGATCCTCCGACATGGCGCGCCCGGTCGGGGGAGCACCCCTCCCGGGCGTGTCCGGCGCCTGGCTCAGCGGCGCCAATGTCCCTCGATGTAGACCCACTGCCCGCCGCGGCGGACCCAGCGGTCCGGCACCCAGACGGCCCGCGGCCGCGGCCGTTCGACATAGACGCCCGGGCGCCAGACATACTGGTTGCCCTCGTAGACCCAGAAGCCCTTGCGCCAGACGTAGCGGTCGCGGGGGCCGGGGGGCCGGCGCGCCATGCGCTCGTGCCGGGGCGGCGGCGGACCACGGCGGACGTCACGGTCGTGACGGTACTGCACCTCGGTCGCGCGCACGGGCTCCGCAGCCGGATCGCGCGCGACCGGGGCGGCGGCCGGGGCCGCGAGGGCCGCGAGCGGCGCCGCCAGCAGGGCGGCGGCGAGGAGGCCGCGGATCACGAAACGGCGTTCATGTTCCATGACAGGCACCTGTCTTTCGTCTTTCCCAAATCCCTCTGGACCGGCGCCGGGATCAGCGCCAGTAGCCGTGGCGGTAGCCGCCATGATAGCCGCCCTGGTAGCCGTAGCCGCCGCGCGGGCCATGGTAGCCGCCGTCGCGATATCCGTAGTGGCCGCCGTGGTAGTGGCAGGCGGACAGGATGCCGGCCAGGGCGGTCACGACCAGCAGCGGCTTCAAGACACCGACGATCCGGGTCATGTCTGGATCTCCTCCGTGGGCTGGAGCCTCGCTGCTCCCCGTCATCCGAAGAACGGGTGAGCGCCGGCATCCAAACGTTTCGGGAGGATTAACTCTCTGTAACCTTGCCGCGTTCCCCGGTCCGCCCGTACTCATCCGCCACGCAACGCGGCGCGGGTCCGGGAGCGGAATTCGCGACGATAGAGTACCAGGACGACCCACAGGGTGGCCGCGGCGAAGAGCGCCGGGTGGACGAACCAGCACAGCGCCGCCAGTCCGAAATAGTAGGCCCGCAGGCCGGAGTTGAAGTTGTCGCCGGCGAGGTTGGCGACACGGGCCGCACGGGCGGCGCAGGCTTCGAGCTCCCGCGGATCGCCGTCGGCCGCAGGGGCGGCCCCCAGCAGGATGCAGCAATAGTTGAACTGGCGGATCGACCAGGTGAGCTTGAAGAAGTCGTAGGTGAAGGCGGACAGGAGCACCAGGATCTTCAGCTCCCAGAAAGCCTTGCTGGTCGGGGTCGCGAAGGGCAGGCCCTGGAGGATGTCCTGGGCGCGCTCCGCCGCTCCCAGCACCGCCAGAAGGCCGCCCAGGATGAAGATGGTCGTCGAGGTGAAGAAAGTGACGCTGCGCATCAGGTTGCCGAGGAGGTTGGTGTCGCCGATGCGGTTCTCGCGCCGCACCGCCTCCTCCATCCAGCGCCGTCGCAGTTCGTGAACGGTGGTGATCAGGTTCCCCCGGCCCCAGCGGCTGTGGTCGGCGACATAGGCGTAGCCGACCCAGGCGACGAGGAAGCAGGCGAAGGCCGCGCCGTCGGCGCGCGTGATGTTCAGGGTCGAGAGGTCCATGGCCGTGCCGCCTTCCGCCGTCCGCCTGCCGACGATAGCGCCGCCCGGCGTCCGACGTCGCCCGTCGCGAGCGGCCTCCCGTCGCACCGGTCGCGGGTCGCCGCCGCCGCGGCTATGATGGCGGTGCCGCCATGCCCGCCGACGCTCCCTACCGCATTCTCGTCCGCGACCTCATGGTCGCCGCCTCGATCGGCGCCTTCGCCCACGAGCGCCATGCCCGCCAGCGCGTCCGGATCGACGTGACGCTGGAGGCCCGGCCCGATCCGCGCCAGCCGGAGGACGCGCTGCGGCGCGTCGTCTCCTACGGCGACATCGTCGAAGGGGTGCGCGCGCTCGTCGCCGACACCCACTACAACCTCGCCGAGACGCTGGCCGACCGCATCGCCCGCATGGCGCTCGCCGATCCCCGCACGATCCGGGTCACCGTGCGGGTCGAGAAGCCGGACGTGATCCCGGGCGCCACCGTCGGCGTCGAGATCGAGCGCCGGCGATCGGAGGGATCGGCATGACGCGGACGCCGCCGCCGCTCCTCGCCGACGCCGCGGTCGACGCGCAGCTGGCGGCGACCCTGCCGCGATGGCGGCGCGACGGCGGCGCCATCGAGCGCACCTTCCGGACCGGCGGCTGGAAGGCGACGATGCTCGCGGCGGGCGCCGTCGCCCATCTCGCCGAGGCGGCCTGGCACCACCCGACCATGCTCCTGTCGTGGGACCGGCTGACCATCCGCCTCGACACGCACGAATCGGGCGGCATCACGGCGCGCGACCTGGCGCTCGCCGCCGAGATCGAGCGCGTCGTCGCCTGGCGGCCGCCACCGCCGCTGGAAGGCACGCCGGACGATCCGCGTTCCGCACACATCCTCGGAGAAATCTCCGACGCCGGTTGATGCGCCGGCGTCCCGGATGCTAGCCAGGAATGGACACGGCACGCCGTCCATCGAGAAGACGGCGGCCGAGCGAGGAAATGCCCGTCGATCGCCGCCCGTGGCGCCCGACGGCACCAACGGGAGGACGACACCATGCAGATCCGTGCGACCGCCGTCGCCTTTGCCCTCGTGCTCGCCGCCGGCTCGGCGGCGGCCCAGGCGCCGCGCTCCTACATCCTGACCACTGCGACCACCGGCGGCACCTACTACCCGGTCGGCGTGGCGCTGGCGACGCTCGCCAAGGTCAAGCTGCAGACGACCGAGAAGATCGACATCTCGGCCATCAGTTCGGCGGGATCGACCGAGAACGTGAAGCTGATGCGCGAGAACCAGGCGCAGATGGGCATCATCCTCGGGCTCGTGGCGCGCAACGCCTGGGACGGCAAGGACGAGTTCGCCCAGGTCGGCCCGCAGAAGCATCTCCGCGGCATCACCAGCCTGTGGTCGAACGTCGACCACCACGTCCAGCGCAAGTCGCTGACCAAGACCGGCACGCTGGAGGACCTGAAGCTCCTCTACGGTCGGAAATACTCGATGGGCGCCCGCAACTCGGGACTGGAATCGCTCAACAAGTTCATCTTCCCGAATCTCGGGGTTGACTACACCAAGTTCGATCTCGTCTACCAGGGCTACGGTCCCAGCGCGGACAGCTTCAACAACGGGCAGATCGACGGCACCAACGCGTCGGCCGGCATCCCGGTCGCGTCGGTCACCCAGATCTTCGCCAAGGCCGGGAAGGACGCCGTGCTGCTGGAAGTGACGGACGAGGAACTGAAGAAGCTCGACGGCGGCACCGGCCTCTTCTTCCACCACACGATCAAGGCCGGCACCTACCCGGGGCTCGAGAAGGACGTGAAGACCTCGGCCTACACGAACTTCCTCGCCGTCAACGACGCGCTGCCGGAGAACGACGTCTATCTCGTCACCAAGACGATCTACGAGAACCTGCCGTTCCTCAACAACATCCACGCATCGACCAAGGAGATGTCGCTCGAGCGGGCGATGTCGGGTGTGCCGCTGCCGCTGCATCCGGGCGCGACCAAGTACTATCGCGAGAAGGGACTGACGATCCCGGCCCGGCTGATCGCCAACTGAGGGGCCGGCACCCGGGAGCGCGGCCGCGATGGCCGCCACCGACGTCGTGGCAGGCGGTCCGATGGACCGCGAGGGCGGATCCGGACTGGTCACGCGTGGCCAGTCCGGCCCGCTGCGCCTCGCCATCCACGCGGTCGCGATCCTGGTCGCGCTCGCCCACATCTATCTGAACGTCCTGGCGACGCCGTCGGAACTGCACCTCTCGGCATTCCACTTCGCGTCCTTCGGCCTGCTCTGCGCCCTGGTCTATCCCGCCTGGCACGCGCGTTCGGCGGCCGGCCGACGCCTCGTCCTGGCGCTCGACATCGTGCTCGGCCTGATCGCCGTCGGCTGCTTCCTCTACCTCGTCCTCGGCGAGACCGCGTTCTACGCCAGAGGCTCGAGCTTCGAGACGATCGACTGGATGATGACGGCGGCCGCGGCGCTACTCGCCGTCGAGTTCACCCGGCGCACCACCGGGATGACGATCCCGATCATCATCATCGTCTTCTTCACCTACGTCACCGTCTGGGGAAAGTACGTCCCGGGAATGCTGACCTTTCCCGGCCTCTCCTTCGAGACGATGCTGTTCCGCGGCTTCTACACCGACGACGGGATGCTGGGGAACGTCGCCCAGATCGGCGCCCGCGACATCGTCATGTTCATCCTCTTCGGCGCCTTCCTGATGCGCTCCGGCGCCGGCGACTTCATCATCGACTTCGCCCGCGCCGTGGCCGGCCGCCTCGCCGGCGGTCCCGGCTTCGTCGCCGTCATCGGTTCGGCCCTGTTCGGCACCATCTCCGGCTCGGCGGTGGCGAACGTCGTGTCGACCGGCGTCGTCACCATCCCCCTGATGAAGCGGGCCGGGTACTCGCCGCGCTTCTCCGGCGCCGTCGAGGCGACGGCCTCGACCGGCGGCCAGATCATGCCGCCGGTGATGGGGGCCGGGGCCTTCGTCATGGCGAGCTACCTGCAGATCGACTACCTCTACATCGCCGCCGTCTCCGTCCTGCCGGCCATCCTCTATTTCCTCTCCGTCGGCTTCTACGTCCGCATCGAGGCGAAGAAGCACGGGCTGACGCTCGCCGACGAGAACCCGCCGGCCCTGCTCGCGGTGCTGCGGGACGGCGCCATCTCCTTCTTTGCCCCGATCGCGGTCCTGGTCGGGATGCTGGTCAGCGGCTACTCGCCGCCCTATGCCGCCGGCTTCGGGATCGTCGCCGTCGTCGTCGCGTCCTGGCTGTCGCCGAAGAAGATCGGACCCGCCGGCATCCTGGACGCGCTCGCGACCGGATCGAAGAACATGATCCTGACGGCGGTCCTGCTGGTCGCGATCGGCATCGTCATCAACGCGGTGACGACGACCGGCCTCGGCAACACCTTCTCGCTCATGATCAACCAGTGGGCCGGCAACAACCTGCTGATCGCTCTCATCCTCATCGCCATCGCCTCGCTGGTGCTCGGCATGGGCCTGCCGGTGACGGCCGCCTACATCGTGCTGGCGACGCTCTCGGCGCCGGCACTGGCCGACCTCATCCTCCGCCAGGATCTCGTCGCGGCGATCGCCTCGGGCCAGATCGCCGACAGCGTCAAGGCGGTGCTGATGCTGGTGGCGCCCGACCAGATGGCGGCGATCGGGCAGCCGATGGACAGCGCCACCGCCGCGGCACTGCTCGACCGGGTGCCGGCCGAGATGAAGCGCATGGTCGTCGACCACACCGTGGCGCCGCAGGCGGTGGCGGCGGCCCTGCTGGCGGCGCATCTCATCATCTTCTGGCTGAGCCAGGATTCGAACGTGACGCCGCCCGTCTGCCTCGCGGCCTTCGCGGCCGCCGCCATCGCCAAGGGGCCGCCGATGGGAACCGGGTTCACCGCCTGGCGGCTCGCCAAGGGGCTCTACATCGTCCCCCTGCTCTTCGCCTACACGCCCTTCATCGGCAACAGCTTCTGGATCGACCTCGAACTCTCGATCTACTGCGCCTTCGCCCTCTACGCCTTCGCCGTGGCCTGGGAGGGGCATGGCGAGGCACCGGTGTCTTGGCCGGTCCGCATCGTGCTCGCCGGCTGCTTCCTGGCACTGCTCTGGCCGAACGAGCGCCTGCTGCATCTGGCCGGCGTGGCGGTCATGATCCCGCTGGTCGTCTGGAACATCCGCGCCGACCGCCGGGCGGCGCGGCCGGCGTGACGGTTCCATGCCGGCAGCCGCTCCTCTAACCTCCCCCAATCGCATTCGTCGTCCGGGACCCCCTTCATGCTCGACCTGATCTTCCGCGGGGCACAGATCGTCGACGGCACCGGTGCGCCCGCGGCCACCGCCGACCTCGGCGTCGCCGCCGGGCGCATCGCCGCCATCGGCCGTCTCGCCGAGCCCGCACGCGACACCGTGGCGGCCGACGGCCTCGTCCTCGCCCCCGGCATCGTCGACGTCCACACCCACTACGACGCCCAGCTCACCTGGGACCCGACCGCCTCGCCGTCGACGGCCCTCGGCGTCACCACGGTGGTGATGGGCAATTGCGGTTTCTCGATCGCGCCCTGCCCGCCCGAGCGCCGCGACCTCGTCGCCCGCAACCTGTCCGAAGTCGAGGGCATGTCGCTGGCCTCGCTCAGGACCGGCATCGACTGGCGCTTCGAGGGCTTCGGCGAGTATCTCGATCTCGTCCAGTCGAAGGGGCCGCACCTCAACGTCGCCGCCTTCGTCGGACATTCCACCGTGCGTTCGGCGGTCATGGGCGAAGCCGCCTCCGAGCGCCCGGCGACCGCGGACGAGATCGCGGCGATGCGGGCGCTGGTCGCCGACTCCCTGGCGGCCGGCGCCGTCGGCTTCGCCTCCTCGCACTCCGAGAACCACAACGGCTATGGCGGCGTCCCGATGCCGTCGCGCCTCGCCGACGAGGGCGAGATCCGGACGCTAGCCGGGACGCTCGGCGCGGCCGGTCGCGGCGTCTACCAGATGACCGCCGGCCCCAACACCAGCGTCGCCTTCCTGGAGAGCCTCGGGCGCGACATCCGCCGGCCGGTGATCTTCTCGTCGGTGTTCCAGAACGACACCTTCCCCGACCGCGGCCCCGGCCAGCTCCGCGACTGCGCCGCCGCCGCCGAGCGCGGGGTCGAGGTCTATGGCCAGACGTCGTGCCAGCCGCTGACGATGGAATTCACGCTGGCCAATGCCTACCCGCTCTCCAGCCTCGACGTCTGGGACGACCTGCGCGGCGCCGAGCCGTCGACGCTGATGCGGCACTTCGCCGACCCGGGCTTTCGCGACCGCTTCCGGGCGACGCTGGGCACGCCCAAGAAGGGCAAGCTCTTCTACGGCAACTGGTCGCGCGTCCAGGTCGGGCAGGCGGCGACCGACGCCAAGCGCGCGGCCGAGGGGCGCTCCATCGCCGACCTCGCCGCCGCCTCGGGAGCCGACCCGGTCGACACCTTCTTCGATCTCGGCCTCGCGGAAGGGCTCGCGACCCTGTTCTCGGCGCAGCTCATCAACGCCGACGAGGACCAGCTCCAGCCGATGCTGCAGCACCCGAACGGGGTCATCGCGCTGTCCGACGCGGGCGCGCACCTGAGCTTCCTCTGCGACGCCGGCTACGGTCTGCATCTGCTCGGGCACTGGGTCCGCGACCGCCGGGCCTTCACGCTGGAGGAGGCGGTCCGCCAGCTGACCTCCAAGCCGGCCGGTATCTACCGCATTCCCGACCGCGGCCGGATCGCCGTCGGGGCGCCGGCCGACCTGATGCTCTTCGACCCGGCGCGGATCGCACCCAGCCCCCGGGCACGGCGCGTGCCGGACCTGCCCGGCGGCGACAGCCGCATGGTGCGCGACCCGATCGGCATGCACGGCGTCTGGGTCAACGGCGTCCGGGTCCATGACGGCCGGGACCACGCGCGGCCGGCGACCGGCCCCGGTCGCGTCCTGCGCCATTTCTCCGCCTGAACCGGAGCCCTCATGACGGCATTGCGTTTCGATCCGCCCACCCTGCCGCCGGAGGCGGCTGCCCTGCGGGAAGAGGTCCGCCGCTTCCTCGCCGAGGAACGGGCCAAGGGCACCTGGTCGCCGCGCGGCGATTTCGGCACCCATACCGACGTCGCCTTCAGCCGGCTGCTCGGCGCCCGCGGCTGGATCGGCATGACCTGGCCGCGCCAGTATGGCGGCCACGAGCGCAGCGGCCTCGAGCGCTACGTCGTCACCGAGGAACTGCTGGTCTCGGGCGCCCCCGTCACCGCCCACTGGATCGCCGACCGGCAGAGCGGCCCGCTCATCCTGCGCGTCGGCACCGAGGCACAGAAGCAGCGCTTCCTGCCGCGCATCGCCCGTGGCGAGATCTTCTTCAGCATCGGCATGAGCGAGCCCGATTCCGGCTCCGACCTCGTCTCGATCCGGACCCGCGGCACCAAGGTCGAGGGCGGCTGGCGCGTCACCGGCCGCAAGGTCTGGACCTCGAACGCCCATGTCTCGGACTACGCGATCACACTGGTCCGCACCGGACCGCCCGACCCGGACCGGCATTCCGGCCTGTCGCAGTTCATCCTCGACCTGAAGGCGCCGGGCGTCTCGATCCGGCCGATCCGCAACCTCTCCGGACAGCACGACTTCAACGAAGTGGTGCTGGACGACGTCTTCCTGGCCGACGACATGCTGGTCGGCCAGCCGGGCGACGGCTGGAAGCAGGTCACCAGCGAACTCGCCTTCGAGCGCAGCGGACCGGAGCGCTTCCTCTCGACCTACCGCCTGCTCGCGGCGCTGGTCGAACAGGGCGGCGGCGACCCCGACGACCGGGTCGCCGAGCAGATCGGGCGCTTCGTCGCCCATCTCTGGGCGCTGCGCGGCATGTCGCTGTCGATCGCCGGCATGCTGCAGGCCGGCGAAACGCCGAACCTCGAGGCGGCGTGCGTCAAGGATCTCGGCAACGCCTTCGAGCGCGCGATCCCGGAGGTCGCCCGCCTCGTCGCGCCGATGACCCTGCCGGTCGCCGGCGCCAACGACGATTTCGCGGCGATCCAGGCCGAATCCGTCCTGAACGCTCCCTCCATCACGCTGCGCGGCGGAACGCGGGAGATCCTCCGCGGCATCATCGCCCGGGGACTGGGCCTGCGATGACCGATCTCGTCTTCGATACCGCCGACCGCCTCTTCCGGGACGCCGTCGGCAAGGACCTTCTCGATGCCGCCGAGGCCGGGACCTTTCCCGAAGCCCTGTGGCGCGCGGTCGAGGAGACCGGACTGCTGGAAGCCTTCGCGGACCCCGAGACCGGCCTCTCCGACGCGGCCGCCGTGCTGCGCGCCGCCGGCCGCCACGCGGTGCCGCTGCCGCTGGCCGAGACGCTGCTCGCCCGCCGCATGCTGCAGCGCGCCGGCCTCGATGCGCCGGACGGGCCGCTGGCGCTGGCCCCGACCGACCCGCGGGACCGCGCTGCCTTCGTCGACGGGCGCGCCATGGGTACCTTCTACGGCGTCGGCTGGGCCTCCCGGGCGAAGGCGCTGGTGCTGCTCGTCGATGGCGAGGTCCTGGTCGCCGACCCGGCACGGGCCCGCATCGAGCCCGGGCGCAGCCTCGCCGGCGAACCCCGGGACACGGTGACGATCGACGGCCCGGTCCTGGCCCATGCCCCGGCCCCGGTCGACGCCGCGGGTCTGCGGCTCGACGGCGCCTGGACGCGCAGCCTGCTGATGCTGGGGGCGATGGAGACCATCCTCGACATCGCCGTCGCCTACGCCAACGACCGGGTGCAGTTCGGCCGGCCGATCGGCAAGCAGCAGTCGATCCAGCACCAGCTCGCCCTGATGGCCGAGGAGGTGGCGGCCTCCGCCGTCGCCGCCCGACTCGCCACCGAACGGCTCGACGGACCGGAGGCCTTCCTCGCCGTCGCCGCCGCCAAGGTCCGCTGCGGCGAGGCCGCCGGCAAGGCGGCGGAATATGCCCATCAGGTCATGGGAGCGATCGGCTTCACCCACGAGCACACGCTGCACCACTTCACCCGCCGGCTGTGGTCCTGGCGGGACGAGTGCGGCCGCGAGAGCGACTGGTCGATCGACCTCGGACGCCACGTCGCCTCGGTCGGCGCCGCCGGCCTCTGGCCCTGGCTGACGCGAGCCTGATGCGCCGACCTTGACCCACCCGCTCGCGCCCTTCTTCGCACCGCGCTCGGTCGCCGTCGTCGGCGCCTCCGACGACCCGACCCGGCTGCGCGGCCGCATCCTGGCCCAGCTCGTCAAAGGCGGGTTTGCCGGGCCGATCCATCCCGTCCACCCGACGGCGGCGACGATCCAGGGCCTCGCCGCCTATCCCAGCATCGCCGCCACGCCGGCCCCGCCGGACCTCGCCCTGATCGCCATCCCGTCCGAGCGCGTCCCGGGCGTGCTGGAGGAATGCGCCGCCGCCGGCGTCCGCAGCGCGCTCGTCTATTCCGGTGGGTTTGCCGAAGAGGGCGGAGAGAAGCGTGGCCTGCAGGACGAGGTTTCGGCGATCGCCGCCCGCACCGGAATGCGCGTCGGCGGCCCCAACAGCGTCGGCTTCCTCAATGTCGCCGGCGCCGTCTGCGCCACCTTCAGCCCGGCGATCGACTTCGCCGCCCTGCCTGCCCAGCGCGCGCCTGCGGGTCGTCGGATCGGCATCGTGTCGCAGTCGGGCGGCCTCGGCTTCGCGATCTTCAACCGCGGCCTCGTCCGCCGCCTCGCCTTCAGCCACGTCGTCAATACCGGCAACGAGGCCGACATCGACGCCAGCGACGTGCTCGACTTCCTGGTCGACGATCCCGCCACCGCCGTCGTCTGCATGTTCCTGGAGTCGGTCCGCCGCGGCGACCGCTTCCGCGCCGCCGCCGAGCGGGCGCTCGCCGCCGGCAAACCGATCGTCGTCGCCAAGGTCGGGCGCTCGGACGCCGGCCGGCGCGCCGCGCTGTCGCACACCGCCAGCCTGACCGGCGCCGACGCGGCCTACGATTCGGTTTTCCGCCACCTCGGCATCATCCGCGTCGACGACCAGGACGCGATGCTCGACGCCGCCCAGGCGCTGGCGCTGTGCCCGCCGCTCGCCGGCCGCCGCGTCGGCATCGTCACCATCTCGGGCGGGGTCGGCGGGTGGATGGCCGACACGCTCGAAGCGCACGGCTTCACGGTGCCGGCGCTGGCGGCCGAAGTGCAGGCGCGCATCCGCGAGTATCTGCCGCCCTTCGGCGCGGCCTTCAATCCCGTCGACATCACCGCCAATGCCATGGAGAACGACCACCGGGTGCGCAGCCTGGAAGTCCTGGCGGAGGCGGACGGCATCGACGCGCTGGTGAACGTCTCCTCGCTCGCGGCCGATCCGCGGCTGCCCGCCGAGCGCGACCGGCTGGCGGCGCTGGCGAAATCGAGCCCGCGGCCGATCCTCTTCTACACCTATCCCCTGCCCGCTCCCGCCGCGGCCGAGACGCTGGCCGCGATCGGGCTGCCGCTCTACACCAGCCTGGCCGGGGTCGCCCGCGGCCTCGAGGCGCTCGCGACCTGGCACGCGGCCCGCCGGCCGCGCCTGGCGCCGCCGCCGCCGGGCGACGTCGCCGCCGCGACCCGGGCGCTGGACGCGGCCGGCGAGACCCTGTGCGAGTACGAGGCCGCGCCGCTGCTCGCCGCCTACGGCATTCCGACCGCGCCGGCCCGCCTCGCCCGTACGCCCGAGGAAGCGGCCTGGGCGGCCGCGGATCTGGGCTTCCCCGTCGCCCTCAAGATCCAGTCGCCCGACATCCCGCACAAGACCGATGCCGGCGCCGTCGCGCTCGGGCTGGTCGACGCCGATGCCGTCGCCCGCGCCTGCGCGGCGATGCTGGAGCGGGTGCGCGCCGCGCGGCCGGAGGCGGACATCCGCGGCGTGCTGGTCCAGCCGATGGCGGCCCGGGGCGTCGAGATGCTGGCCAGCGTCGTCGTCGATCCCGGCTTCGGGCCGCAGGTCAGCGTCGGCCTGGGCGGGGTCCTCGTCGAATTGCTGGGCGACATTGCCGTGGCGCCGGCGCCGCTCGCCACGACGGAGGCCGAGGAACTGGTCGAGCGCCTCGCCGGCCGCCGCCTCCTGGCCGGCTGGCGCGGCGCGCCCGCCGCCGACCGCGCCGCCTTCGCCGACCTCGTGGCGCGGCTGTCGCGCCTCGCCCACGATTTCGCCGGCCGCATCGCCGAGATCGAGCTCAACCCCGTGATCGTCCACCCCGCCGGACAGGGCCTCACCGTCGTCGACGCGCTAGTCCGCCAGCGGCCCAAGGAACCGACATGACCGACCAGATCGAGTTCGCCGTCGCGGACGGAATCGCCACGCTGACGCTCAACCGCCCGGAGCGGATGAACGCCTTCACTTTCGAGATGATCGATGCCTGGGTCGAGCGCATCCAGGAGGTGCGCCGCGACGACGCGATCAAGGTCCTGGTGGTGACGGGCGCCGGCAAGGCCTTCTGCGCCGGCGGCGACATCGTCGAGATGAAGGACCGCCTCGCCCAGACGCCGCTGCAGCGCAAGAACGAGCTGTGGACCCGGATCCAGCGCATCCCGCTGTCGCTCGAGGATCTCGACAAGCCGGTGCTGATGGCGGTCAACGGCGCCGCGACCGGCGCCGGCATGGACCTCGCGCTGCAGGGCGACCTGCGCTACGCCGCCGCCTCGGCCCGCTTCGCCGAGACCTATGTCCGCGTCGGGCTGGTCCCCGGCGCCGGCGGCACCTGGTACCTGCCGCGCGTCGTGGGGGTCGCCAAGGCGCTGGAACTGTTCTGGACCGCCGACTTCGTCGAGGGCGCCGAGGCCGAGCACATCGGCCTCGTCAACAAGGTGGTGCCGGACGAGGAGTTGCTGCCGCATGTCTACGGGGTCGCGCGCAAGATCGCCGGCAGTGCCATGCTCGCCGCCCGCCTCATCAAGCGCGCGGTCTACCAGGGGATGCGGACCGACCTCCGCACCAGCCTAGACATGATCTCCTCCCACTACGCCGTGGTGACGGCCGGCGAGGATCACCGCGAGGCCGTCGACGCCTTCATCGAGAAGCGCAAGCCGAGCTTCACCGGCCGCTGATGGCCCATTTCCTCCTCGTCGCCAGCGCCCACATCGACCGCGTCTGGCACCTGGAGGGGCCGCTGGTGCCCGGCGGCCGGCAGCGCCATCGCCGGGTCGAGCGGCGCTACGGCGGCGGCGGCTTCCACACCGGCAGCGTCCTCCTGGCGCTGGGCCATCGCGTGACCCTGGCGACGGCGCTGTCCGGCGACGCCGAGGGCCGGCGCCACCGCGCCGCGCTCGCCGCCCGGGGCTTCGGGATGGCGGCGGTCGAGACGGTGGACCAGCCGACCGAGCCGCTGGAGATCCTGCTCGATCCGGCGGGCGAGCGGACCATCCTGCTGCCGACCCGGCCGCGCCGCCTGACCCGCCCGGTCGCGGCCGGAGACGCCGATCTCGTCTATCTCAACGTCCGCGACCGGCCCGACTGCCGGGATGCGCCGGCGGCGCGGACCGTCGCCCAGATGCCGCTCGACGCCGCCGAGCGCCGGCCGGCCGCGGTGCTCGTCGGCTCGCGCGCCGATCTCAAGGCGCCGGACGCGGCGCTCCGCGAGCGAGCGCGCGGCGTCGCCGGACCCGACTTCCGCCACCTCTTCCTGACCGCCGGGCCAGAACCGGTGGCCGTGATCTCCGACGGCGGCGCCGACGCGGTGCCGGTTCCGCCGCTGCCGGCCGGCACCGACACGACCGGCGCCGGCGACTTCTTCGCCGCCGGCCTGCTCGACGCGCTGGCCGGCGGGCTGCCGCCGGCGGCGGCCGCAGCCCACGCCGCCGCGATCGCCGCCAGGGTGCTCGCCGACCGGCGCCGCTATCTCGACGACCGCATCGCC
This sequence comes from Allostella sp., assembly GCF_041913585.1. Classification (NCBI taxonomy): domain Bacteria; kingdom Pseudomonadati; phylum Pseudomonadota; class Alphaproteobacteria; order Rhodospirillales; family Allostellaceae; genus Allostella; species Allostella sp. The sequence goes on along the minus strand of NZ_JAYSFE010000061.1, from coordinate 2,430 downwards.
GAGGGTCGTCAGTGCTGACCGATCAGCTTCCAGATGCCGCTCGAGGTCAGGATGGTGCGATCCTCGACCGTCAACGTGCCGCGCACGAACACCACCGACTTCGTCACCCGCACCAGTTCCGGCGTGCCGAGGATCCAGTCTCCCTCCTTGGCCGCCGCGACGAACTCGTTGTTGAGGCTGATGGTGGCGCAGCGCCGGCGGCCGCCGGCAAAGAACACCGTGATCCCCAGCATCTCGTCGGCGAACGACATCAGACAGCCGCCGTGGACCACCTGGTTCGAATTGAGGTGGCGGGGCTCGGCCCGGAAGCCGAACAGCCAGCGGCCGTCCTCCAGCGGCTTGCGGTAGAACGGGCCGAGCCCGCCGGCATAGCGGTCCTTGCCGGACGGGATCGCCTCGAACCCGGGCGGAACGTCGATCGCGCTCATTCTCTGCGGCTTCCTTTTCGGGATGTCTGCTGGGACGGGGCGCTTGCGCCGACGGTGCCGGCCGTCGAATGATCCGAGAGCCCCGCTCGGGGGCGCGACCTTAGCCCGGCCGGCCGGCCGGGTCATCCACGAGGGCATCCCATGCCGCATCTCGCCGTCGACGGCCACCGCATCCACTACCGCTTCGACGGGCCCGAGGATCGCCCGGTGATCGTCCTGGCCCATTCGCTGGCCGCATCGCTCGCCATGTGGGCGCCGCAGATGCCCTATCTCACCACCCGCTTCCGGGTGCTCGCGGTCGACATGCGCGGCCATGGCGGCAGCGACGCGCCGGATGGCCCCTACCACCTCGACGGGCTCGCCGGAGACTTCGCCGCGCTCCTCGGCCATCTCGGCCTCGGGCCGGTCGATTTCATGGGCCTGTCGATGGGCGGCATGATCGGCATGACGCTGGCCGCCAAGCACCCGGGGCTGCTGCGCTCGGTCGTGCTCTGCGACACCATGTGCGAGGTTCCCGACAGCTTCCGCACCGCGCTCGAGGGACGCATGGACCTGGCCCGGCGGGACGGCATGGCGCCGCTCGTCGAGCCGACCGTCGCGCGCTGGTTCACGGCGCCCTTCGTCGCCCGCAACCCGCCAATCCTCGATGCCGTGCGCGCCGACATCCGCAACACGCCGGTCGCCGGCTATGTCGGCTGCTGCGGCGCGATCCAGACGCTGGCGCTGCGCGACCGGATCGGCGACATCCGCGTGCCGACCCTGGTCATCGTCGGCCGCGACGACCCGGCGACACCGGTCGCAGCGTCGGCCGTCATCCACCGCGGCATCCCCGGCAGCACCCTCGTCGTCCTCGACGACGCCTCGCACCTCTCGAACATCGAGCAGCCGGCGGCCTTCGATGCGGCATTGGCGGCCTTCCACGACCGCCTTCCCTCGGCCTAGGCTCGCGTCCATGAAGATCGTCGCCGTCGAGACCATCGCCGTCCGCCTGCCCTTCCGCCACGACGGGCCGCCGACCGGCTTCGGGGGCAAGGTCTGGACGACGCTCGACACGCTCCTGGTCCGGGTCGAGACCGATGCCGGCATCACCGGCTGGGGCGAGGCCTTCGGCTTCAACTGCATCCCGGCGACGCGGGCGGCGATCGAGACCCAGATCGCGCCGCTCGCGGTCGGGCGCGACGCCCGCGACATCGCCGGCATCTCCCGCGACCTGCAGCAGCAACTGCATGTCTTCGGGCGCAACGGGCCGGTGACCTTCGGCCTCTCCGGCCTCGACATCGCGCTCTGGGACATCGCCGGCAAGGCGGCCGGGCTGCCGCTCCATCGCCTGCTCGGCGGCAGCGGCCGGACGGACCTCGCGACCTACGCCAGCCTGCTGCGCTACACCGACCCCGACGTGGTCGGGCGCGTCACCGAAGCCGCCGTCGCCCGCGGCCATCGCCACGTCAAGCTGCACGAGATCACCCTCGCCGCCGTCGCCGCGGCGCGCGCGGCGGCCGGGCCCGACGTCGCGATCATGCTCGACACCAACTGCCCGTGGACGCTCGAGGAGGCGATCGCGATGGCGCGCGGGCTGGAGCCCCTCGACCTCCATTGGCTGGAGGAGCCGGTCTGGCCGCCCGAGAACCACCAGGGCCTCGCGGCCCTGCGCGCCCGCACCCGCATCCCCCTCGCCGCCGGCGAGAACGTGGCGAGCCCAATGGAGTTCGCCGGCCTCTTCCGCGCCGGCGGCGTCGACATCGGCCAGCCCAGCGTCACCAAGATCGGCGGCGTCAGCGCCATGCGCGAGGTGATGGCGATCGCCGCCGCCCACAACGTCCAGGTGACGCCGCACGCGCCCTATTTCGGCCCCGGCCTGATCGCGACCCTGCACCTCGTCGCCGCCTGCCCGGCGCCGCCGCTGGTCGAGCGCCTGCACGTCGACCTCGAGGCAAGCCTGTTCGGCACCTGGACCGACGCCCCCGGCGGCCGGATGCGGGTGCCGGACGGCCCCGGCCTCGGC
>NZ_JAYSFE010000060.1:0-28090 GCF_041913585.1 Allostella sp. | reverse complement strand
GAGACGATGAGCGAATGGCCGTAGGTCCGGCGACCCTCCGCATGCTCGCCGGTCTGGGCGGGGGCGAAGAGGAAGCAGCCGGTCTCGATGGCGCGGGCGCGCAGCAGCACATGCCAGTGGGCGCGGCCGGTCGGCACCGTGAAGGCCGCCGGCACCGACAGCAGCGTCGCTCCGGCATGCGCGAGCGCGCGGTAGAGATAGGCGAAGCGCATGTCGTAGCAGATGGTCATGCCGAGCCGGCCCCAGGGCAGGTCGGCCAGAACCGCCCGCTCGCCCGGGCGGAAGCGGTTGCTCTCGCGGTAGCTCTCGCCGCCGGCGAGGTCGACGTCGAACATATGGATCTTGTCGTAGCGCGCCGCGATCTCGCCCTTCGGCGTCAGCAGGACCGAGCGGTTGGCGAGGCGCTCCTCGCCCTCCGCCCGGACGGCGAGGGACCCCAGCAGCAGCCAGACCCCGGTCTCGCGGGCGAGGTCGCGGCCGGCGGCCAGCATCGGATCCTCGCCCTCGAAGCGCACCTTCCCGAGCTGCGCCTGCCGGTTCGGCTCGATGATGTTGCTGACCTCGGGCGTCATCACCAGATCGGCGCCGGCGGCGCGCGCCTCGCGCGTCAGGCGGCGGAGCGTCTCGATGTTGGGCGCCATGTCGCGCCCGGTCGTCATCTGGATGCAGGCGGCGCGGAAGGTGGGGGCCGTCGAACCGTCGCTCATGCCCGTCCCTCCAGCATCGGGTCCAGCTTCTGCGCGCGTTCGAGCGCGAAGAGATCGTCGCAACCGCCGACATGGCGGCCGTCGATGAAGATCTGCGGCACCGTGTAGCGACCGCCGGCGCGGGCGGTCATCTCATCCCGACGCTTGGTGTCGGCATCGACGTCGATGTCCGTATACTGCACGCCCTTGCGGTCCAGCAGGCTCTTGGCGCGGGCACAGTAGCCGCACCAGGGGCTGGAGTAGATTTCGACCTTTGCCATCGAAGTCGCGCATCCTCTGGAAGATGTCGGCCAGCGCCGCCTCGGATGACACCCATATAAGACCGACCATCCCCGGCTGCGATAGCCCCGCCGCACCAATCGGCGCCTATGCCCGCGGGACGGTCGCCGTCACGGCCCATGCCCGCGCGGTGAGCGGGATGCTGCCGTCGGCGGCCGCCGGCAGGGTCGTCCGCAGCCGTTCGCGCAGGGCCGTCCGGCGGTCTTCGTCGAGGGCCTTGCAGTAGGCGGGCGCCGGGGCGCCGCCGGCCAGAAAGGGCGACCAGTAGTCGTCGAAGTCGCGGAAAGTCGTCGGGATCTCGATGGCGGAGACGGCAACGCCCGCCAGCCCGGCCCGCACGAACAGGTCGCCCAGCGGCCCGGGGCGGCACAGCTGGAACTTCAGCGCCTCGTCCTTGCCGCCCGCCCCCACCGGGTCCAGGGCCGCCGCCGCATCCCAGAACCGGCGCATCATCTGCATGCCCTCGGCATAATCCCAGACATAGGCCGCGACCGTCCCGCCGGGCCGCACGGCGCGGCGCAGTTCCCGGGCCGCCTGGTCCTGGTCGGGCACGAAGTTCAGCACCAGCCCGCTGACCGCGGCATCGAACGCCCCGTCTTCCACCGGCAGGGCCTGGGCGTCGCCCTGGCGGAATTCGGCGCGAGGATCCCTCACGTGGCGGCGGGCATAGGCGAGGAACCCGTCCGAGGAGTCGACGCCCACCACGGCAGCCGGGTCACGGTCCCGCAGGAGCGCCGCGCTCAGGGCGCCGGTGCCACAGCCGACGTCGAGCCACCGTGCGCCCGCGGCCACGTCGAGGCGAGCCAGGAACGGCGCCGCGACCAGGCGGCTCCACCGTCCGACATAGGGTTCATAGGCCTCGCCGGCCGCCCAGAGCCGGCCGTCGCCGATCGTCGTGTCCGTCGCCATGGCGCGCCTCCCCCGATCGGTTGGAACCCGTCCGAGGCAGTTTGCGCGGGCGGAACTGGCGGCGGCAAGGCCGCATCGCCGGCGCCTGCCCCGGATCGGCGGCAATCGTCGGCGCCCCGGTGTCGCAATCCGGGGCGCCGATCGGCTCGGGCGGCGGCCTCAGTCGGCGGCGCGCGCCGCCGCGACGTCCTCGATGATGTCGTCCACGTCCTCCAGCCCGACCGACAGGCGCACGAGGCCCGGCCCGATCCCCTGGCGGGCGCGATCCTCGGGCGACAGGCGCTGGTGGGTGGTGGTCGCGGGGTGGGTGACGAGGCTCTTGGCGTCGCCGAGATTGTTGGAGATGTCGACCAGCGACAGCGCGTCGAGGAAGCGGAACGCCCCCTCCTTGCCGCCGGCGACATCGAGACAGACGATGCTGCCGCCGGCCTTCATCTGGCGGCGCGCGAGCGCGGCCTGCGGATGGCTGTCGAGGAAGGGATAGCGCACCGCGTCGAGCTTCGGGTGCCCCTCGAAATGGCGCGCCACGCGCTCGGCGGACGCGACATGCCGGTCGATGCGCAACGGCAGCGTCTCCAGCCCCTTCAGCAGCACCCAGGCGTTGAACGGGCTGAGCGCCGGGCCGGTGTGGCGCAGGAACGGCTGCAGCTTCTCCTCGACATAGCTCTTGGAACCGAGGATGGCGCCGCCCAGGCAGCGACCCTGCCCGTCGATGTGCTTGGTCGCGGAATAGACGACGACGTCGGCGCCGAGTTCCAGGGGCTTCTGCAGGAGCGGCGAGGCGAAGACGTTGTCGACGACGACGGTGGCGCCGGCGGCGTGCGCGAGGTCGCAGACCGCCCGCACGTCGACCAGCGCCAGGCCGGGATTGGAGGGGGTCTCGAAGAAGACGCAGGCCGCACCCGGCGCCAGCGCGGCCCGCCACTGGTCGAGATCCTCGCCGTCGACGAAGGTGGTCTCGACGCCGAAGCGCGGCAGCAACTCGCCCAGGATGTACTGGCACGAGCCGAACAGCGCCCGCGAGGCGACCACCCGGTCGCCGCCCTTGACGCAGGCCATCAGGGCCGCATAGACGGCCGCCATGCCGCTGGCCGTGGCGCGCACCGCCTCGGCCCCCTCGATCAGCCGCAGCCGCTCCTCGAAGTTCGCCACCGTCGGATTGGCGAAGCGGGAATAGACGAAGCGCTGCAGCTTGTTGGCGAACGCCGCCTCGGCCGAGGCGGCATCGGGATAGACGAAGCCGGAGGTCAGGTAGAGCGCCTCGCTCGTCTCCTCGAAGCCGGAGCGCGCCATGCCGCCGCGCACGAGCTGCGTCGCGGGGCGCCAGGTCCGGCGGGCGGCTGCGGTCTTGCCGGTCGGCGGGGAGGAGATGTCGTTCATCGGTCCGCTCCAAACAAAAAGCCCCGACCGGGACAGGTCAGGGCTCGGGCGAACCACCGACCTTTTAGCGTTTTGTTTAACGTGGCCGCAAGCCGGTCGGCTCAAATCACCACGGGTGTCAGAAAGAACGCTTAAGCCGGAGGTCGTGTGGTGTCAACCGGTCAAGTACCGAACGATCGAGCCCTCTACCGATCGACCATCCGCCGGAACTCGGCCAATTCCTTCAAGCTTGCCGTCGTCTCGTAGGCCTCCCGGCGACAGTGGCCGGCGACCGCATCCGCGATCCGGCCCCACTCCACACCGGATGCCAGCTGCGCGCCATGGGTCCATGCGTGCTGCAAGGCCACCTTCGCGCAGATGCCGGCGACCAGCCCGACCCAGACCGGGCCGCCGATCAGCGACGCCGTCAGGATGAAGACCCCGGCCCCTGAACCTCCGCGCAAGACGCCGGACGCGATAGCGGACAGATCGGCCCCGTGGGAGGCCCGCTGGTAGGCGCGCGCAAGGCTCGCGACGGCGATCAGGCCGAGAAGGGGATTCGCGGCCATGATGGCCGAGATGCCAAAGCTGCCGACCAGGGACGCGAAGCGATCGACATCCGCCTTGTCCCAATTCAGCAGCACCGCGATCGTCCCGACTGCGGTGCCCAGCAGTTCGCCCACGTTTACCGTCAGTACGTCCTTCAGCCACTGGCCGCTGATGCCGAAGACGCCTGCGACATAGGTGGATACGGCGTCGAAGCTCTCCTTCTCCATGCTGAACAGCGGCAGTCCTCGGGGCGTGACGAGGTCACGCCACAATCCGAGCATGTAGCCGGATACCTCCTGCAACAGGCTGTCGTGCGGCGACGCCCCCGCGACTGCCTGCCAGGCCCCGAGCAGGTCGTGACCGCCATCGAACAGGCGATGGTCACCGCCGCCGACATGCGTGCCATTGTAGCTGGCGTCCATCGCCTTGTCGTAGATTGAAGGCTTTGCACCACCAAACTGAGCGCGGAACCAGCGATCCAACTGGGCGGACAGGTCCGAAGCGTGAAGCAGATTGTAGACGTCAGAAGCCTGGGCGGCCCCGCGCTTCGATAGCGCGACCAGCCGGTGCCAGCCATACATTGCGGCATCGCCTGTGCCCGAGACCCATCGGCGGAGCCAATCCGTCCTGCCAAAGTTTGCCTGCAGGGGCGCTTTGGCACTGTGAAGCCTTCGATCGTGCTTCGGTTCGGCATCCAGTCGCCGCTGGCGGAGCGACCATTTCACATAGGCCCACTCGTGCGGTGTGGCCGGCAAGGCGAGCCCGCGGGCTACGGCGATGAAATGCCGCCGGGCTGCCGTGTTGGCCGGGATTTGGCCGGCTATCAACCGCTGATAGCCGGCTAGGTAACGATCCAGGAGTGCCTGGTCTTCTGCTGTGACGTCCAGCATCCACGCCACCGTCCGCCGCCGTGACAGACGCTAGCGCGAGTTCCCCATCGAGGCAAAGCAATGCAGCTACGGGAGTGATCAGGCCCAGCACGATACGAGCGCGCGCGCCGGATGGAGGGCCCGGGCGAGCCCGCGTCCGCATGCCGGTCGTGTCGAGGCGGCGGCAGAGATGGGCCTTTGCCGCGATCGGGCCGATGCCGAGCATCTCGGCGATCTCCGGCAGGGCAAGACCCAGCGCCCGCGCCACACGTCTCCGCTTCTGCCGGATTCGGCAACGGCCGAGACTGGCCTGGCTGCAACAAGATGGTCGATCGGACCTCCCTGGCGGGAACCGAGTCATCCTACGATCGGAGGACGCGGGGGCAAGCGCCCCGGCGCGAGGCTGACCGGCTCGAAGCGCGATGGAGGGGGAGGCAATGGCGCGCCCGTTCAACGGACAGTTCACCGCCCGGATCGAAGGCGACTTCGTCGTCTTCCTGATCGGGATGCGCATCAACAAGCCATGGAAGATCGGCCAGTGGTGGCCGGTCTTCCGGGCGATGCCGAAGATGGTCGCGGAACTCGAGGCCGCCGGAAGCGCGGCGGGATTTCTCGGCCATACGCCGCTGCGGCTCGCAGTGATGGTGCAGTACTGGCGCTCGTTCGAGCAGCTCGAAGCCTATGCCCGGTCGCGCGATCACCTGCACTGGCCCGCCTGGACCGAATTCAACCGTCGCGTCCGGGGATGTCGGGACGATGTCGGCATCTGGCACGAGACCTACCGGATCCGGTCGGGGGAGTACGAGTGCATCTACTCCGGGATGCCGCCGTTCGGCCTGTCCTCGGGCACCGAGATCGTCCCGCTCGGAAAGGCGCGGGAGGGACAGTCCGCGGCGCGCGACCGGTTGGCCGGCTCGCTGGATTGAACCGGCGGCAAGGCGCCGCCGGCCCCGTCACGCAGCGGCCAGCGCCTGCTCGATGTCGGCGAGCAGGTCGTCCACGTCCTCGAGCCCGACGGAGAGGCGGAGCGTGCCGTCGGCGATGCCGAGGCGGGCGCGTTCCTCCGGGGCGACGTTGGCGTGGGTGGTGGTGGCCGGATGGGCGATCAGCGTCTTGGCATCGCCGAGGTTGGGCGAGATATCGGCCAGCCGCAGGGCGTTGGCGAAGCGGAAGGCGGCCGGTTTGCCGCCCGCGAGCGTGACCGCGAGCATGCCGCCGCCGCGGCGCATCTGGCGGCGGGCAATGGCGTGCTGGGGGTGACTCTCGAGCCGCGGATAGCGCACGTCCCGCACTTTCGGGTGCTGGGCGAGGAAGCCGGCGATGCGGCCGGCCGAGCGCGCATGGCGCTCCATGCGCAGGCCCAGCGTCTCCAGCCCCTTGAGGAAGACCCAGGCGTTGAAGGGGCTGATGGTCGGGCCGGTGTGGCGCAGGAAGGGCTGCAGGTCCTCGACCACGAAGCGCGCGTCGCCGAGGATGGCGCCGCCGAGGCACCGCCCCTGCCCGTCGATGTGCTTGGTCGCCGAGTAGACGACGACATCGGCGCCGTGTACCAGCGGCCGCTGCTCGATCGCGGTGGCGAAGACGTTGTCGACGATGACGCGCGCACCGGCTTGATGGGCGAGCTCGGCGACCGCGGCGATGTCGACGAGGTCGATCATCGGGTTGGACGGCGTCTCGAAGAGGACGGCGGCCGCCCCCGGCTTCAAGGCGTCCCGCCACTGGTCGAGGTCGCCGGGGTCGACCAGCACGGATTCGACGCCGAAGCGCGGCAGGATGCGCGAAACGACGTAGTGACAGGAGCCGAAGAGCGCGCGCGACGCCACCACCCGGTCGCCCGCCCTGACCGAGGCCATCAGCGCCGCGAAGACGGCCGCCATGCCGGTCGCGGCGGTGCGGACGGCGGGCGCCCCTTCCATCAGCGCCAGCCGCTCCTCCAGCATCGCCGTCGTCGGGTTGCCGAAGCGGGTGTAGATCCAGCCCTCCTCCGGCCCGGAGAAGGCGGCCTCGGCCGTCTCGGCGTCGGGATAGACGAAACCCGAGGTGAGGTAGAGCGCCTCGCTCGTCTCCCGGTTGTGGGAGCGGCGGAGACCGCCGCGCACCAGACGCGTGTCGATGGCGAGATCGGCGGGGGACGCCGGCGGACGGGAACGGATCGCTGCCATGCCCCGAAGTTAGGGCGCCCTCGGCCCGCCGTCAACCCATGCGGGTATCTAAGGCACGATACATCAGGAAGTTGCAGTCAGAAAAGATGAGCCACGAAGAGCGTCACCGCCGGGACATAGGTGACAAGCGCCAGGACCGCGATCAGCACCCCGATCAGCGGCCAGAGCTCGCGGGCGATGCGTTCGATGCTGAGGTTGGCCACCGCCGCTCCGACGAAGAGGGCGTAGCCGAAGGGTGGGGTCGCCATGCCGATCGCAAAGTTGATGGAGACGATCGCCCCGAGCTGGATCGGGTCCAGTCCGAGCTGCTTGCCGAGCGCGATGAGGACGCCGCCGAGGATGATCATGGCGGCGATGTTGTCCATGACCATGCCGATCAGCAGCAGCAGCAGGTTGACGGCGAGGAGGATGATCCAGGGCTCGTCCGAGATGCCGGTCAGGCCGGCGGCGATCTTGGGCGGAAGCTGCTCCATCGCGACCAGCCAGCCGAACGGCGCGGCGGCGGCGATGATGAACATGACGATGGCGGTGGTGCGCATCGAGCCCATGACGATGCCGGGCAGGTCGCGCCACCGGAGTTCGCGATAGAGGAAGAGGCCGACGAAGAGGGCGTAGACGGTCGCCACCACCGCCGCCTCGGTCGGGGTGAAGATGCCGCCATAGATGCCGCCCAGCACGACGAAGGGCGCGACCAGCGCCCACTTGCCGTCCCAGGCGGCGCGGCCGATCTCCGCCGCACTCGCCCGCGTCTCGCGCGGGATCTCGTGGCGGAGCGCGTAGCGGACGCAGACGAGGCACAGCCCGAGCGACATCAGCAGCCCCGGCACGATGCCGGCGAGGAACAGCTTGGCGATCGACTCTTCGGCGATCACGCCCCAGATGACGAAGATGATCGACGGCGGGATGACCGGGCCGATGATGCCGGCGGCGACCGCCAGCGCGGCCGCGAATTCCGGACGGTAGCCGCGCTTGGCCATCTCCGGGATCATGATGCTGCCGATCGCCGCCGTCGTCGCCGGGGCCGAGCCCGAGATGGCGGCGAAGAAGGTGGCCGAGAGCACGGTCACGATCCCGAGTCCGCCGGTGACGTGGCGCACGCAGGCGTCGGCGACGCCGACCAGGCGCCGCGACAGCCCCCCTTTGGTCATCAGGTCGCCGGCGAGGATGAAGAAGGGGATCGCCAGCAGGCTGAAGGACTGGGTCCCGGAGACGAAGCGCTGCGCCAGCACGATGATGTCGATGTCGAGCACCATCAGGCCGGCGAGCGAGGTGATGCCGAGGGCGAAGACGAAGGGCACCCCCAGCAGCAGCAGGCCGGCGAAGCCGGCGCTCAGGACCCAGGCGAGCTCGCTCATGGCCGCGCCTCCGCCGGCGGGCCGAACGTGGCGAGCAGCCGCGCCAGCCCGTGCAGGGTGACGAGGCCGCCCGAGACCATGGCGGCCGAATGCAGGAACTCGATGGGATAGCCGACGGCCGCCGAGAGCTGCCCGGTGGTGCCGTCGTAGAATTCCCAGCCCGAGCGCGCGAGATACGTCCCGAACCCGGTCACGAGCAGGAGGATCAGGCGCTCGAGCCAGCGCCGCCCGGCGGGGCCGAGCCGGTCCGGCAGCAGGGTGAGGGCGACGTGGAAGCCCTCGCGCACGCCGAGGCTGCCGGCGAGCAGCACGGTCCAGGTGAACATGAGGAGCGCCAGTTCCTCGGACCAGCTCAGCGCCTGTCCGAAGGCGTAGCGGAAGACGACCTGGAGCACGAGGGCGACCGTCATGACCACGGTCATGACGGTCACCACCACCACCGTCGCCCGCCCGGCGAGGCGGCTCGCGGCCTCGACCAGCCGCGCCGCCGCGATCACCGGCGCCCCGCTGCCGCCGGACGGGCGGACGGGCTCACTGGACGGCCGCCACGACCTTGTCGAGGAGGTCGGACCCGATGCTCGGCCGGAACTTCTCGTAGACCGGCTTCACGCTCTGGCGGAACTGGGCCGGGTTGCCGATCTTGTTGACCTGCATGCCCTTCTGGCCGAGGTCGGCGATGATCTTCTGCGACTGCGCGCCGACGATGCGGCGCTGCTCGACCGTCGCCTCGGCGCCGGCCTTGCGGACCGCCTCCTGCACGTCCTTCGGCAGCTTGTCGAAGCTGCGCTTGGAAACGAGGAGCGCGATCATCGAGTAGGTGTGGTTGGTCAGCGACAGGTACTTGGTGATTTCGTAGTACTTCGTCGCGTCGATGACGGCGACCGGGATCTCCAGCCCGTCGATCGCGCCCTGCTGGACCGCGGTGAAGACCTCGGCCCAGGCCATCGGCACGGCGTTGCCGCCGAGCGAGGAGAACATGTCGATGAAGACCGGGTTCTGCATCACCCGGTACTTCACGCCCTTGACGTCGTCGGGGCTGACGACCGGCCGCTTGTTGTTGATCATGTTGCGGAAGCCGCCCTCCATGAAGCCGAGGGCGATCACCCCCTTCTTGGCGAGGCGGTCCTTCAGTTCCTGCCCGACCGGCCCGTCGAGGACGCGGTGGGCCTGGGCCTCGTCGGCGTAGAGGAACGGCAGGTCGTTGACCTGGAAGCCCGTCTCGAGGTTGGCCACCACCGCGTTGGTGATGACGCCCATGTCGACGGTGCCGAAGCGCATGCCCTCCAGCAGCTCCTTCTCGTCGCCGATCTGGCGGTTGGGGAAGAGGTTGACCTGCACCTTCCCCGGCACCAGCGCCTCGACCTTCTGCTTGAAGAGGTTGGCCGCGATCCCGTAGGGGTCCTGGGGCGAATCGGTGCTGGTCCAGCCGATCCGGAGGGTCGCCGCCTTGCCCTGGGCGAGCGCCGGGCCGGCGACCAGTGCGGCGCCGGCCAGCGCCAGGATGCCGGCCGCAACGGTGCGTCTCTTCATGATGGTTCCTCCCGTGGTGTCCGCTGTCTCGCGGGTTCGTTTCGTCTTCGGCGTCAGAAGCGGTAGAGCCTCTCCGGATTGTCGACGAGGATGCGCCGCCGCAGGGCCGGGTCGGGCACCCATTCGTTGAAGAGGTCGACGAGGTCGCCGTCGTTCGGCATCGGCCGGTCGTAGGCCGGGTGCGGCCAGTCGGTGCCGAAGACCACGCGATCGGGGGCGGCGTCGACGAGCGCGCGGGCGATCGCCGTGGTGTCGCGATACGGCACCTCCGACGACGAGCAGCGGTAGGCACCCGAGATCTTGACCCACGCCCGCCCCTCGCCCAGCAGCGCCAGCAGCGCCTTGGCGCCGGGGTCGGCCAGGCCGCGCTCGGGCCGCAGGTGCCCCATGTGGTCGACCACCACCGGCACCGGCTGGCGCCGCATCACCTCGACCAGTTCGGGATAGAGGTTGAGGTCGGCGAAGAACTGCAGGTGCCAGCCCAAGGGCGCGATGCGCCGCGCCACCGCGTCGACCGCCTCCAGCGGCAGGCCACCCGGATTGTTGAGGTTGAAGCGCACGCCGCGGGCACCGCCGGCATCGAGCGCCTGCAATTCGGCGTCGCCGATCGTCGGGTCGATGACGACGACGGCGCGGAAGGCGCCGCCCATCGCCGCCACCGCATCCATGGTGCAGCGGTTGTCGGTGCCGAGCACGCTCGGCTGGACGATGACGGCGCGGTCGAAGCCCATCGTCGACAACATCCGGCGGTAGTCGTCGAGCGACGCGTCGGGGGGCGTGTAGCCGCGGTTGGCGGCGTACGGGTAGCGATCCACCGGCCCGAAGACGTGGCTGTGGCAGTCGACCGAGCCGGGCGGCAGCCGCTCGGCCGGCGGGCGCGGGTTCGGGTCTGGACCGGGGCAGGCCGGGGCCGCGCCGGGCACGCTCGTACTCATCCGATCGGCACTCCTCTCCAGGTCGGCACCACGGCCGCTCAGCACTCCCACATCAGCCGGCCGAAGCCGTGCTTGCGGTCGGCGATGCCGCAGCTTCGCAGCGCATGCCAGTAGGTCGCGACGTTGACGGCGATGACCGGCTTGCCGAGCCAGCGCTCGGCTTCGGCGGCGAGCCGCGCCATCGGCAGGTTGGCCCCGAACTGCACGATCGCCTCGACGTCCGGACCGTCGACCTCGCGCAGCGCCCGCCGCAGGTCGTCCTCGCTGGTGTGGGCGATGAGGACGGGGCTGCGGCAGGAGAGATGGCAGAGCCGCGCCGCCTCGAGCCCGAGTTCGGCGACGAACCCGCGGATGTGCGGGTCGGCGACCGGGAAATAGGGCGTGACGAGGGAGATGCGCCGCCGCACGCCGAGCGCCTGGAGCGCGGCCGGCAGGGCCTGGGCCGCCTGGGTCAGCCCGATGTCGCCGAACCGGCGACGCACGCGCTCGGCGATGGCGCGGCTGGGGGCGAGGCCGCCGCCCCAGATGCTCTCGGCCGAGATGCCGAGGATGAGATGATCCGGCCGGCAGGTCATGACGCGCTCGATCGCGTCCTCCAGCGCCTCGTCGATGCCGGCCATCATCGCCTCGAAGTCGGCGTCGCTGTCGACCGGGCGGTCGGCGATGTGCATGCGGCCGATATGGTTGGTGACGCCCGGCGGACGGAGGTCGTCGTATTCCGGCTGCACGACCGTGTTGGTGGACGGTGTGACGACGCCGAACTTCAGCCGCCATGCCAGCGTGTCGCCCATGGGCCCCCTCGCGTCTCCCCCGGTGCTTCGCGCGCCTTGGACGGGTACCCGCCGCCGACGTCTTTCGTTCGTGCTTCAACTCTATCGCTCGCGGCGCGCGTCGGGCAACGGCCTCCGGCGCGAAGCGGAGTAACGTTGCCGGGCGCCCGGGCGAAGCCGATCGGTGGCGCCCCGGGGGTTGCATCCCGGCGCGGGAACGGCGGATCGGACGCGGGAGCGACATGGCGGACATCCCCATCGTGGACGGCACGCGGCCGAACTGGCCGGCGACGGCGCTCGGTCTGGCCGGCGCGGCGGCAGCCATCGCCGCGGCATCGCGCATTCCCGACCCCGCCCTGCTGCCGCTGCTGGCGGTGACGATGCTGATCGGCGCGGCGTTCGTGCTGCTCGATTTCGGCTTCACCGGCGGCTTCCGGTCCTTCGTCGAGCGGGGCGACGGCCGCGCCCTCGGCGCCGCCTTCGTCGTCCCTGCGGTCGCCGCGCTGGTCGTGGTTCCGGTCGGCACGATGGTCGAAGGCTACCAGCGCTTCGTGGCTCCGCTCGGGCTCTCGCTGGTCGGCGGCGCCGCCCTCTTCGGCGTCGGCATGCAACTCGCCGGCGGCTGCGGCTCGGGCGCGCTGGTCGCCGCGGGTCGCGGCTCGCGCCGGATGTTGGTGGCGCTGCCCTTCTTCGGCCTGGGCGGCGTCGTCGGCAGCCTCGCCCTGCCGTCCGCACTCGCCCTGCCCTCCTTCGCCGCCGTCGATCTCGCGGAGACGCTCGGTCCCTGGGGCGGGCTGGCAGCGACCGAAGGCCTGCTGCTCGCCGCCGCGCTGGCCGTCCTCCGCGGCGCCCGCCCGTCCGGCGCCGGCATCGCGAAGGGAGCGCTCATCGGCGGTGTCGCGGCCGTGATCTTCGCGATCTCCGGTCAGCCATGGGGCATCACCATGGGCTTCACGCTGTGGGGGGCGAAGGCGCTGAGCGCCGTCGGCATCGACCTCTCCGGCAGCGCGTTCTGGTCCGATCCGGCGATGGCCGACGCGTTGCGCGGACCCCTCCTGGCGATGCACGCCTCGGCCGGCGACGCCGGCGTCATCCTCGGCGCCCTGGTCGCGGCGGCCGCGACGGGGCGCCTGCGCCACCAGGCGCCGATCGGCCGACGGGCGGCGCTCGCGGCGGCGCTGGGCGGCGCGCTGATGGGGATCGGCTCCCGGCTCGCGTTCGGATGCAACGTCGGCGCCTTCGTCGGCGGCGCCTCGTCGGCCAGCCTGCACGGGCTCGTCTGGGTCGCCGCCGCGCTGCCCGGCTGCTGGCTGGGTCTCCGCCTCCGCCGGCGGCTCCGGGCGGACTGACCACCGGCGATCACTTGGCCGTGATGCCGGTAACCGCCGGGCGGCCCGGCGCGAACACCCGGTCAGAGCGCGCGAACGACCGTCCGTACCGCGCGCCGCCACCTGGGAGTGAATTCCATGCCGAATCCCATCCTCGCCGGCGCCCGCCGAGCCGTCGTCGCTCTCGGCCTGTTCGCGGCCGCTGCCGCGGCGCCGGCCGCGATCATGCCGGCGATGGCCTATGACGAGACCTCGACGAGCGCCGTCAACACGGACAAGTCCGGGCTGGCGATCCGCGGCTACGATCCGGTCGCCTACTTCACCGCCGGCCAGCCGACCCTGGGGTCGCCGGAGTTCACGGCCGAGCACGAGGGGGCGACCTATCGCTTCGCCGATGCCGCCAACCTCGCCGCCTTCCGCCAGGATCCGGCGAAGTACGTCCCGGCCTATGGCGGCTTCTGCGCCATGGGCGCGTCCCTCGAACGCAAGTTCGACGGCGACCCGAAGCTCTGGCGCATCGTCGACGGCAAGCTCTACCTCAACGTCGCGGAGGACCCGCATCGGCGCTGGCTCCAGGACGTTCCGGGCAACATCGGTCGGGCCGACACCAACTGGCCGCGGATCCGCCACGTCGCGCCCAAGGATCTGTGACAGGGAACGCCAGCCCATGCCCCAGTCGCTCCCACCGCGGCCGGCGCGAGACCAGCGCCTCGACATCGTGCGCGGGCTCCTCCAGCTCTTCATCTTCGCCTCGCATTCGGCGGCGACCTTCGCCGGCGCCTGGCTGATCCATGGGCAGTGGGGCCTGTCGGACAGTTCCGAGCAGTTCCTGCTGATGTCCGGCGCGGTCCTCGGGTCGCTCTATGCGCGCAACGCGCTCCGCCACGGGCACCGCTCGGCGACCATGGACTTCCTGCGGCGGACGGGGCGGCTCTATCGCACGCATCTCGTGGTCTTCGCGCTGTTCGCCCTGCTCGCGCTCTTCGCCGAAACCGTGCTCGGGATCGGCGGCGAGGTCGCCGGATACGGCTTCGCCTGGCTGTTCGAGGCGCCGGCCGCGGCCCTGCCGGCAGTGCTGGCGATGCTCTACCGCCCGGCCTTCATGGACACGCTGCCGATCTTCGTCTGGTGCATGCTGGCGCTGCCGGCCTTTCTCTGGCTCGTCGACCGCATCGGCGCAGCGGCGCTCGCCCTGCCGCTGCTGCTCTATCTCGGGGTCCACGCCTGGGGCTGGGACGTTCCGGCGCCGGGCCATCCCGACCCCGCTTTCAATCCGCTCGCCTGGCAGACCCTCTTTTTCTTGGGAGCGCTCTTCGGCCGCCGCTCGCTGCTGACCGGAACCGCGCTGCGGCCGATCCCGCTGCTGGTCGCCGGCGCCGCCGTGATCGTCGTCCTCGCCCTGTGGCTGCGGCTCGCGGGCCGCGGCTGGGTGCCCGGCCCCGAGATCGACCTCGCCCGGATCATGGACAAGCCCTCGCTGGCGCCGGCCCGGATCGCCCATGCCCTGGCGCTCGCCTACCTGGTCGTCGTCCTGGTGCCGGCCAACGCCCGCTGGATGCACTCCGCCATCGCGTCCGCCGTCGCGGTCATCGGCCGGCACAGCCTGCAGGTGTTCTGCGTCGGCATCTTCCTGTCCTGGGCGGTCGGCACCGCGATGGAGGCCGCCCCCGGCGCCGCGTGGTGGCTGGAACCGCCGATGATGCTGGCGGGGGCGGCGATCCTCTGGCGGGTCGCGACCGTTCTCGACCGCGGCCGCCGCCCGGCGGCCGCGCCCGACCGCCGCGCCGGTTCCAGTCCCCTGGCGGGCGCGACGCGGCCGGCCTGACCGGCCCGAACGGCAGTCCGCCAACCCGGTGAAGGAGATACCGTCCATGCAGTGGCTGCGCCGTACCATCGCCATCGGGCTGCTGATGGTCCCCGGAATCCCGGCCGTCGCCGCCGACCCGGGCCTGGAGACGCGGGAGAGCCGCCACGGCGCACCGGAGACGGTGCAGCGACTGGCGGCGGCCGTCCGCGGGGCCGGCTGGAAGGTGTTCGCCGAGATCGACCATGCGGCCGCCGCCCGGGAGGTCGGCCTCGCGCTCCGGCCGCGCAGCGTCCTCCTCTTCGGCAATCCCGCCGCCGGGACCGGGGCGATGCAGGCGCGACCGACGCTGGCGATCGACCTGCCGATGCGGGTGCTCGTCTGGGAGGACGATTCGGGCCGCGTCTTCGTGACGCGCAGCACCGGCCGCGACCTGTCCGAACGGGTCTTCGGGCGGCACGACCAGCCCTTCCCGGCCGAGGCCCAGCGGAACTTCGACGGCTTCGTCGGCACCCTGGTGGCGAAGGCGGTGGAATAGGGCCCGCCCCGGGCCAGGCGGCGGACGGCCGCCGCCTGTCGCCCCGGGCCGCCTCCCGGTGCTAGAAGGCGCGCTCAGGGTTCGACCATCCGAGCGAGTCCCCATGGCCACCGTCCTGGACGTGGCGCGCCTGGCCGGCGTGTCCACGGCCACCGTCTCGCGCGTGCTCAGCGGCAAGGGCAATGTCGGCGAGGAGGCGCGCGAGCGCGTGCTCGCGGCCGTGCGCGCGCTCGATTTCCACCCCAACCGCATGGCCCAGGGGCTGCGCCGCGGCCGCGGCACCGCCGTCGGCCTGCTCGTCGGCGACATCGAGCAGAACGTCTATTCGGCGTTGACCAAGCACGTCCAGACGGCACTGGGCGCCATCGGGCTCGACCTCATGCTCTACAACCTCGACCATTCGGCCGAGCGCCTGGCGGCGATCCTGGAGGCGGCGCCGGCGATGGGGCTGCGCGGCGTCGCTCTGGCAACCACCGACGTCCTGCCGATGGCGACGGTCGGGCCGCAGCTGCGCCAGCTGCAGGCGGGCGGCATGACCGTGGTCTCGATCGGCCAGCGCCTCAACCGCGACGGCATCCCCTCGATCGTCCATGAGGAGCGCGCGGCCGCCCGCCGCGCCGTCGACTACCTGCTGGCGAGCGGGCGGGCGCCCGTCGCCTATCTCGGCCGCCTCACCGGCTCGGCGGTCGGAACCGAGCGCTATCGCGGCTATGCCGCGGCCCTGGCCGGCGCCGGCATCGCGATCGACCGCGACCTCGTCTGGGACGTCTCCTACCGCTTCGCCGCCGGCTACGAGGCGACCAGCCGGGCGCTCGATGCCGGCCGCCGCTTCCGCGCCATCCAGTGCGGCAGCGACGAACTGGCGCTGGGCGCGATGGCGGCGATCCTCGACCGCGGCCTCGCCATCCCCGACGCGGTCGCCGTCGTCGGCTTCGGCGCCATCGACTGGGGCGCCCACGTCCGGCCGGCGCTGACCACGATCAGCGTCCACCCGGCGACCGTGGCCGAGCGCATGGCCGGGCTCTTCGCCGGCCGCGACGTCCCGGCCCTGACCATCATCCCGCGCACCCTGCTGCGGCGCGGCTCGGCGTGAGATCGCCCCGAAGGAGGGGCATTGACAGATCGCTCGACCGGCCATCACACTGCCGGTCGAGTAAACGATTACACGGCATTGGCCGTCCCGCGGAGGTTGAGAAGGCATGCTGATCGACGGACTGCAGTGCGGACACTTCACGCGGGAGACCTTCGCCGACCTGCGCCAGGCCGACGTCGGCTGCGTCACCGTCACCTGCGGCTTCTGGGAGGATGCGGTCGAATCGCTCGACTCGCTCGCCCGCTGGCGCGACCTCGTCGCCGCCAATTCCGACCTCGTGGGGACCGCCCGCACCGCCGCCGACATCCGCGCCATCGTCGCCTCGGGGCGCACCGCGCTCCTGATGGGCTACCAGAACGCCGAGCTCTTCCAGGGCCGGGTGCGGCTGGTCGAGATGTTCGCCGAGCTCGGCGTGCGCTGCGTCCAGCTCACCTACAACAACCAGAACTCGCTCGGCGGCAGCTGCTACGAGGACGAGGATTCCGGCCTCGCCCGCTACGGCCGCCAGGTCATCCAGGAGATGAACCGCTGCGGCATGCTGGTCGACCTGTCGCATGTCGGCAACCGCACGACCATGGACGCGATCCGGTTCTCGAAGAAGCCGGTCGCGATCACCCATGCCAACGCCGACAGCCTCTTTCCACACAAGCGCAACAAGACCGACGACGTGATCCGGGCGCTGCGCGACAATGGCGGCGTCATCGGCTGCGCGACCTACCGCAACATCACCGGCGACGACTATTGCGCGACGGTGGAGAAGTGGTGCGAAATGGTGATGAAGACGGTCGAGATCGCCGGCATCGACCATGTCGGGATCGGCACCGACCGCAGCCACAACTTCACCAAGCCCGACTACGACTGGATGCGGATGGGCCGGTGGACGCGCGGTGTCGATCTCGGCGCCTCCCCGGCGTCGCGCCCGGGCAAGGCGCCGCCGCCGGACTGGTTCGTCGCACTCACCGACATCGCGAAGATCGAGCAGGGCCTGGCGGCGGTCGGGTTCTCGCCGGACGAGGTGGCGAAGATCGCGCACGGCAACTGGCTCCGGGTCTACGAGGAGGTGTTCGGCTGACCCCGGCAGATCGCGAGGAGGTGGAGCACCCCATGCACGAGGTCCTCGTCGAAGGCGTCGCGCGCACCTACCGCACCGGCGGTCGCGCCGTGCATGCGCTGGGCCCCGTCGACATCGCGATCGAGCCCGGCCGGACGACCACCATCGTCGGCCCGAGCGGCTGCGGCAAGAGCACGCTCCTGCGCATCCTGGGCGGGCTCGACCGTCCGAGCGCCGGCCGGGTGCTGGTGCGCGGCCAGCCCGTCGGCGATCGCGTCGACGGCATCGGCGTCGTCTTCCAGCGCGACCTCCTGCTCGACTGGCGCAACATCCTCGACAACGTGCTGCTGGCGGCCGAGATGAAGGGCCTGCCGCGCGGCCCCGCCGCCCGGCGCGCCCGGGCGCTCCTCGACGAGCTCGGGGTCGGCGACTTCGCCGACCGCCATCCGTGGGAGCTGTCGGGCGGGATGCGCCAGCGCGTCGCCATCGCCCGCGCGCTGCTCTGCGACCCCTGGCTGCTGCTGCTCGACGAGCCATTCAGCGCGCTCGACGCCCTGACCCGCGACCAGATGGGCGTGCTGCTGCAGAAGGTGCAGCAGACGACGAAGACGACCGCCGTCCTCATCACCCACAGCATTCCGGAGGCGGTCTTCCTCTCCGACCGGGTGCTGGTGATGTCGGGCCGGCCGGGTGTCATCCTCGACGATATCGCCGTCGACCTGCCGCGGCCGCGCACGCTGGCGCTCCGCGAGGAGCCGGAGTTCGCGGCGATCGCACGGCGCATCCGCATGCAGTTCGAGCGTTCGGGAGTGCTGACCGCATGAGCACCGCCGACCAGAGCGCGACCGACCGGACCCAGAGCGACCAGACGGACGACGCCCGGCGGCTCGCCAGCGTCCGCCCGCAGCAGGCCCGGATCCGCGGCCAGGGCGCTTCCGGCCGCGGCTGGGGCATCCTGCTGCCGACCGCGAGCGGCCTCGGCGGCCTGCTGCTGTGGGAACTGGCGGTGCGCTGGCTCGACCTGCCCTCCTATCTCCTGCCCGCGCCCAGCGAGGTGGCGATGGTGATGGTCGAGAAATGGCGCCTGCTGCTCGACCAGCTCGTCTACACGGCCTTCGCCGCGACGGTCGGCTTCGTCATCGCCGTCGTGATCGCCCTCAGCCTCGGCGCGATGATCGCGGCCTCCCCCTTCGTCGAGCGCGTGCTCTATGTCTGGCTCGTCGTCTTCCACGCCATTCCGAAGGTGGTGGTGGCGCCCCTGCTGCTGGTCTGGATCGGCTTCGGACTGAAGAGCAGCATCATCTTCGTCGTCGTCTTCACCTTCTTCCCGATGCTGGTGAACACGGTGGCCGGCCTGCGCTCCGCCGATCCCGACCTCCTGCTGCTCGCCCGCTCGATGGGCGGCGGCTCCTGGCAGCTCCTGCGCAAGATCCGCATCCCGAGCGCGCTGCCGAGCATCATCGCGGGCGTGAAGATCTCGATCACGCTGGCACCGCTGGGGGCGGTGATCGGCGAGTTCGTCGCCTCCAACAAGGGCCTCGGACACATGCTGATCCAGTCGGTCGGCAGCCTCGAGGTGCCGGTCGCCTTCGCCGCCGTCACCGTGGTCTCGCTGCTCGGCATCTTCACCTGGTACCTGGCCGAGTTCTTCGAGCGCGCCACCATCCCGTGGCACGCCAGCCAGCGCGGCCGCTCCGGATCGGAACCATAAGGAACAGGGAGAACCGACGATGACGCTGAAGTCGTTCCTGCCCGCGGCCGCCGCCGCGGTCCTCCTCGCCGCCATGCCCGCCCAGGCGCAGACCGCCAAGGTCCGCATGGTGCTGGACTGGGGTTGGCTGCCCTACCACTCCTCCTTCTTCCTCGCCCAGGAGCGCGGCTACTTCAAGGATGCCGGGGTCGAGGTCGAGATCGAACAAGGCCGCGGCTCCAACACCACCGCCATCCTGGTCGGCCAGCGCGGCTTCGACATCGGCCACCTCAACGTCACCAACGCCGCCGCCGCGATCGCCAAGGGCGTGCCGCTGAAGGTGGTCGCGGTCTACCAGCACCGCTCCTCCGCCTCCTTCGTCGGCATCAAGGGCCGGGTCAAGCTGGAGGGGCCGGATTCCCTGAAAGGCCTCAAGATCGGCAGCACGCCGGGCGGCTCGGACGGCCTCAGCCTCACCATCTTCAAGCGCTCCAACAAGATCCCGGACAGCGCCCTCAACGTCATCTCGCTCGACGCCAGTTCGAAGACCGCGGGCCTGCTGACCGGGCAGGTCGACGTCGTCAGCGGCGACAGCCACGCCTTCCGCGCCATCGTCCGCGGCGCCGGCCACGAGCCCGAGGTGATGGAACTCGCCTCCTTCGGCGTGCCCCTGCTCGGCTTCGGCTTCGCCACCAACGAGACCTTCCTCAAGGAGAACCCGAAGGCCGTGACCGCGGTCCTCAAGGGGGCCAAGCGCGGCTTCGCCGACGCCGTCGCCGACCCCGAGGGCGCCTGCACGCTGATCCGCTCCAAGGTCCAGGTGGCGGGCAGCCTCGCCCAGTGCGTCGACTACCTGACCGGCCTGCAGAAGCTGAGCCAGTCGCCGACCGCGCCCGACTGGGGCCGCTCGACGCCGGCCGAGTGGGAGGCCCTGATCGCGACGCTGCGCGGCGTCGGCGAGATCAAGAGCGACAAGCCGGCGGCCGAGTACTTCACCAACGACCTGGTTCCCTGACCGCCCGCCCGGGGAGACGAGCGCCGCCATGCCCGCCAATCGTTTCGACGTCGTCATCGTCGGCGGCGGCCACAGCGGCCTCGTCGCCGCCGGCTACCTCGCCGGCGCCGGCCTCTCGGTCGCGGTCCTGGAGAGCGGGCCGCGGCTCGGCGGACCCGTCGCCACGGTCGAGTTCATGCCGGGCTACCGCACGACGATCGCCAACTCGCCGGGCTCGCTCGAACCCAAGATCGTCCGCGACCTGGAACTGGAACGGTTCGGGCTCCGGTTCCAGCCGATCGACCCGACCCTGGTCCATCCGCTGGCCGACGGCTCGCTCTTCGTCGGCTGGCGCGACAAGGCCCGCACCCAGGCGCAGATCGAGGGCTTCGCGCCCGGCGAATCCGCCCGCTACGACGCGCTCTTCGCCTATCTCGAAGCCTTCGCCCGCAAACTCGGCATCTCGGTCTTCCGCGAGCCGCCCTCGCTGCAGGAACTGGTGCGCAACATCACCAGCGCCGACGACCAGGAGGCCTTCGGGCGCATCTTCTTCGGCAGCGCCCGCGACCTCTTCGACGAGTTCGAGCTCGCCTGGCAGACCCAGTCGATCGTCGCCCCGATGGCGGTCGTCGGCGGCAACTTCACCCCCTCGACGCCCGGGACCCCGATCAACCTGCTGACCCGGCCGCTGTCGCTGGCCTCGCTCGCGGCCGAGGCCGGGGACGACCCGCGCCGGATGCCGCTGCGCGGGTCGACGGGGATGCCGGTGGGCGGCATGGGTGCCATCGTCGACAGCATGGCGGCCTCGGCCCGCGCGCGCGGCGTCGAACTGCGCACCGGCACGCCGGTCGACCGCATCCTGGTGCGCGGCGGCCGCGCCGCCGGCGTCGTCACGCCCTCCGGCGAGGAGTTCCTCGCCCCCATCGTCGTCGCCGCCTGCAATCCGCGCCGCACCGTCGTCGACCTGATGCGCGACGAGGCCGGGTGGGAGGCGCTGCGCGGCAAGATGCGGCGGCGGCCGATGACCGGCAAGGCGTTCAAGGTGGTGCTGGCGCTGGACGGGGTCCCCACCTGGCGCGCCGCCCCGCCCGACGCCTGCCCGCTCGCGCTCGCCTCGGCCCAGTTCCGCATCGCCCCCTCGATCGACTATCTGGAGGCGAGCCACGCCGAGATGCAGCAGGGCCGCATCTCGGACAAGCCGGTCGTCTGGGGCCTCTGCCCGTCGCTGACCGCGCCCGAACTGGCCCCCGCCGGCAAGCACGTCATGAGCCTCAACGTCGGCACCGCCCCCTATCGGCTGGCCGAGGGCGAGTGGAAGGTCGAGCGCGAGCGGCTGGCGCGGCGCACCATCGATGCCGTCGCCGAATGGATGCCGGACCTGCCGGGCCTGATCCGCGACTGGCGCTGCCTCGACCCAGAGGATTTCGAGCGCGAGTTCGGGCTGGTCGAGGCCAACATGACCCATGGCGACCTCGCCGCCTGGAACCAGTTCTGGATGCGGCCGCTGCCCGGCCTCCACGCCTACCGCACGCCGACGCCCGGCCTCTATCTCAGCGGCAACGGCACCTGGCCCGGCAACTTCATCTCCGGCCTCGCCGGGCACAATGCCAGCCGCGCCGTCCTCGACGACCTGGAGGCCGAACGCGCCGGCGCCGCCCGCCGCGTGTCGGTCCTCGGGGACTGATGCCGAAAGGGAACCGGCCGTGACCCACGCGATCGCGCTCGACGTCCATGCCCACATCGCTCCGGTCCTGCCCGACCGGATCGCCGCCCTGCCCGGCATCGAGTGGGACCCGGCGGCGCCGAAGCTGGTGATCGACGGGGCGCCGCTGGCGGCGCCCTCGGTGTTCCGGCCCGAAGCGCTGGTGCGCTGGATGGACGAGCGCGGGGTCGGCCGCGCCTGGATCTCGATCCCGCCCCCGCTCTACCGGCTCGGCCTCGACGAGGCGGCCAGCCGGGTCTGGCACGACTACGTCAACGACGGCCTGGCGGCGATGGCGGGGCGCTTCCCCGACCGGCTGTCGCCGCTCTTCCACCTGCCGATCCAGCACCCGGGGCTCGCCGCCCGGATCGTGGCGGAGAAGGTGGCGGCGGGCCATGTCCGCTTCGCCGCCGCCGCCGGTTCGGCGACGCACGGGTCGATCCTGTCCGATGCGGCCTACGAGCCGCTGTGGGTGGCGCTCGACGGGGCGGCGGGCTTCCTCTTCCTGCATCCGACCAAGGGCTGCGACGGCCGGCTCGACCCCTTCTTCCTGCACAACCTGCTGGGCGGCCCGGGGGAGACGGCGCTCGCCGCCGCCCACCTCGCCATGTCGGGGATCATGGACCGGCACCGCCGGATGCGCGTCTGCCTCGCCCATGGCGGCGGCACCGCGCCCGCCGTCGCCGGCCGCCTGACCCGCGGCCAGACGGTGCGGCGTCCCGGCGCCTATGTCGGCGCGAGGCCGGCCGACGAAGCCTTCCGCGGCTTCTGCGCCGACTGCATCACCCATTCCGCCCCGGCGCTGGAACTGGCCGCCGCCGTCTTCGGCGAGGACCGCATCCTCTTCGGCTCCGACTGGCCCTTCTCGATGGGCCTGCCCGACCCGGAGGCGCAGCTCGCCGACGTCCGGCCGGCCCTGAAGGCGAGGATCTTCGCCGCCGACGCCGACCGCCTGCCGCCCTTCTGACCTAGTCCACGAGCGCGACCGCCAGCTCTCGCTCCGGCCGGAAGTCGGCGGCCTCGATGTCGAGCATGCAGCCGAGGACGACCGAGTCCGGCCGGTCGCTCTCGACCCGCAGGCGGAAGCGGCCGATCGGGCCCTGCCAGTTGGCGGCGGTCGTCAGCACGTAGGCGATGCTGCGCATCGGGCGGTAGGGGTCCATGGCGGTCGTCAGCGCCATCTTCGCCCGGAGCCGCGCGAGGTCCCCGGGGCCGACGCAATGGTCCTGCCGCCACGCCCGCCCTTCCTCGGTGTCGGCCAGCAGGTACTGGCCGAACCAGCCCTGGCCGACCACGGGGCGATACCGGTGCTCGACGGCGAGCGGCCGGCCGGCCGGGAACACCTGCTCCCAATGATAGGCCGCGCGCATCGTCCACAGGGGATAGACGTTCTCCCCCATTTCCCAGGCGGCGAGGCCGGCCGCGGTCAGGGCCTGGCGGCCGGCCTCCGGCATCGCCCGCAGGCGCGGGTAGAGGTCGGGATGGAAGCGGGAGACCGGCAGGCCATGGGCGGCGAGCAGGTCGGTGACCTCGCGGCCCCGGCGCCAGGCCCGCATCTCCAGGCGCGCCGCCACCGGCACCCCGTCGACCGCGACCCGGAAGGCGACGAAATCGTCGGGATCGGCGGCGCCCGGCGCGATCGGTGTCTCGGCCATCTGCGCCAGGTCGATCTCGGGCAGGGGGAAGGCGACGCGGGTGCGGATGTCGGCCGGGCCGGTGTTGCGGAAGCGGTAGCGGACCGTGATCCCCTCCGGCCGGACGTGCAGGTCCTCGCCTTCCATGCGGATCGTCTCGCTGCGGGTGAGGACGAGGCCGCCGGCCGCCAGCACCGCCGTCGAATCGTTGGCGGCGGCCGGCCCCGCCAGCACGGCGGCCACCAGCAGCGCCGCCGCCCGCCTCATGCCGGCTGGCGCTCCGCCAGCAGGCGCCGCAGCTCGGTCTTCACGACCTTGCCGTTGGCGTTGCGCGGCAAGGGCTCGCGGACGAAGCTCACCGTCTCCGGAACCTTGTAGTCGGCGAGCCGCTCGGCGCAGAAGGCGCGCACCCGCTCGGCGTCGATCTCGGGCCGGTCGGCGAGCACGAAGACATGCACCCGCTCGCCCAGCACCGGGCAGGGCCGGCCGACGACGGCGGATTCGACGACGCCCGGCAGGTGGGCCAGCGCGTTCTCGACCTCGGCACTGTAGATCTTGTAGCCGGCGCGGTTGATCATGTCCTTCTTGCGGTCGAGGACGCGCACGAAGCCGTCGGGATCGACCGTGCCGAGGTCGCCCGACTTCCAGAAGCGGCCGGCGAAGTTGGCGCGCGTCGCCTCCGCCGCGTCCCAGTAGCCCGGCACCACCATCGGCCCCGCGATCCACAGTTCGCCCGCGATGCCGGGCGGCACCTCCCGTCCGGCCTCGTCGACGACCCGGACCTCGCCCAGCGGCACCGGCAGGCCGACGCTGTCGGGGCGGAGCGCGGTGCCACCGTCCGGCATGATCGTCGTCGGCGAGGTCGTCTCGGTGGCGCCGTAGAGGTTGGCGAGGCGCAGGCCCGGCAGCCGGCGCGCGAGGCCCGCGATCGTCGCCTCCGGCATCGGCGCGCCGCCATATCCGCACACCCGCCAGGACGACAGGTCGGTGCGGGCGAAGGACGGCTCGAGCAGGCAGAGGTTGGCCATCGCCGGCACCAGCACGGTGAAGGTCATGCGGTCGCGCTGCGCCAGGTCGAGGAAGCTGCGCGCCTGGAAACGCTTCATCAGGATCAGCGTGCCGGCAAGGCGCGTCGACACCGCCAGCACCGCCACCAGCCCGGTGACGTGCGAGGCGGGCACCGCGAGGAGCACGCGCTCGCCCTCGGCGAGGCCCAGGCAATACTGGTAGTGCAGCGCCGAATGGACGATGCCGAGCCCCGTCAGCATGGCGCCCTTGGGCCGGCCGGTCGTGCCCGAGGTGTAGAGGATGACCGCCGGATCGTCCTCCGACACGGCCGCCGGCACCGGCGCCGCGACCGGCGCCAGCAGGTCCTCGAACGGTCGGGCGCCCGGCGCCGGCTCGCCGTCGGCGAAGCGGTGCCGCAGCATCGGCGTCTCGTAGGGACGTGGCAAATTGCCGGCGAGCTCGGCGTCGAAGACCAGCACCTCGGCCCCGGAATCGTTGATCGCGTGGGCGATCTCCATGCCCTTGAGGCGGGTCCCGAGCGGCACCGCGATGGCGCCGAGCCGGGCGCAGGCCCACAAGGTCCACAGGAAGGGCCGGCCGTTGCCGAGCAGCATCGCCACCCGGCTGCCGCGGATGACGCCACGGCGCTGGAGCTGGCCCGCGACGCGGCCGACATCGGCATCGAGCTCGGCCCAGGTCGCCCGGCCGCGCTCGCCGACCACGGCCATGCGCTGCGGCGCCCGGGCGACCGCGGCCGCGAACAGCGCATGGAGGCTGCGCGGCCGCTCGGCGAAGCAGCGCATCGGGCGCCCGTAGTGGCGCTCTTCGACGGTCGGGACCGGCAGGGACCAGGCGAGGCTCATGGTCCCCCGATCCTAGGCGGTGCGGACGGATTTGACCAAGACGAAGCCGGCTGCAGGTGCGACGAAGTCCGCGGGCGTTCGCCCGCCCCGCCCCGCGCCTACCCCTCGAAGCGGCCGGTGGGGTCGCGATCGCGGTCGTACCGCCGCGCGAGCGGAAACGGCGGCAGCCAGGACTCGCGGCGGACGGTCCAGCTTTCGTAGGTCGGCGTCAGCTGGTCCGGGGCATCCAGGCAGCCGAGATTGACTTCGATCTCGTCGGCGCTGTGCCCGAAGACGGACGAGCCGCAGCGCGGACAGAAATGCCGGCCGGCATAGTCCCGCGTCTCGCCCTCGATCGTCACCGCATCCTGCGGGAACACCGCGGAGGCGTGAAACAGCGCCCCATGGTGCTTGCGGCAGTCGAGGCAGTGGCAGAGGCCGACCCGGTATGGCCGCCCCGACGCCACCACCCGGACATCGCCGCACAGGCAACCGCCCGTGAACCGGTCCATGCTGCGTCTCCCTTCAGTTCGAGCGCCCGTGCGCCGCCGCGGCGAGGAAGGATTCGAACGCCGGCAGCCAGCTCCGGTCGGCGGCCGGAACGTGCCGCGCGGCGGCGATGCGGCCACGGACCGCCCGCCGCCACTCCGCGTCCCGACCGAGCCGGACGGCCAGCGCGACATAGTCGTCGGCCGATGCCGCGATCGTCTCCTCGATCCCCATCAGGCGGAGGATCGCCGCGGAATGCCGTGCCCGCATCGACCGGCCCGGCCAGGTGACGACCGGCAGGTCGGCATCGAGGCTCTCCAGCGTCGAGTTGCAGCCCGACCAGCCGATCGAATCGAGGAAGACGTCGGCCAGGCGCGCGACCGCGGCGAAGCGCGCCGACGGCAGGTGGCCGAGGAAGCGGCAATGGCGCCCGGCATCGAGCCCGGCCGCGGCGAAGGCGGCGCCGAGGCGGCGGCGCACGAGGTCGCCGACCTGATCGCCCATCGGGTAGCCCACGAAGACGAAGCGGGCGCCAGGCACCGCGGCCGCGATCCGCACCAGGACGCCGTCGTCGGCCGGCAGGTACTTGTAGAGCGACTGGCAGCACCAGTAGAGGACGGCGTCCTCCTCGACCCCGATGTCGGCGCGGCCGATCGGCTCGGGCCGGACCGGCGGCACGCTGCGGCGGAAGGAGAGGCCGGGCAGCCGCACCAGACGCTCGGTATAGTGCCGGTCGCCGTCGGGGGGCTCCATCAGGTCGCTCGACAGGAAGGCGTCGACGGTCGGCATGCCCGAGGTCTGCGGATGCCCCCACGACGTCGCCTGCACGGGCGCGAGCCGCAGGGCGGCGAGCTGCATCGTGGTCGCGTCCATGCCGATCTCGGGGATCAGCAGGACATGCAGGCGGTCGGCGCGGATGCGCCGCGCCCACTGGTCGACGGCGAACGGCCCGGCCGTGAAGCGGTCGCAGAGCCGCTCGGCCGTCGCCGTCTCGCGGTCGGCCTCGCCGCCCGGAAAGTAGCCCAGCACCTGGAAGCGCTCGCGGTCGAGGTCGGCGAGCCAGGAATGGAGCGGGATCTTCCACACCGAATGGTGCCGGAAGAAGGCGGTCAGCACGCCGACGCGGATGCGCTCGCCGGCCGCCAGTCCGGGCGGTTCCGGCGGCGCGGCGAAGGCCGGCAGACGGGCGGCCATGATCCGGCACGCCATGGCGCCGAAGAGCGCCTGGAGGTCGCGGTCGTTCTCGCCCTGGTAGGCGAGGTAGAAGGGCTGCCGGACATGCAGCGCCTCGGCCCGGCGCGCCACCTCGGCCGCGTCGTCGGGCAGCGGCTCGGCCGCGAGCGCCGCCAGCTCGCGCGCATAGTCCCGCCGCGCCGCCTGTCGCTCGGCCTCGTCGCGATAGACGATCGGCAGACGGGCGACGCAGGCCTGGTAGCGCAGCGACCAGTTGCCGGGATCGCGGGCGAGGGCGCGCGCGAAGACGGCACGGCCCTCGTCCTGGCGGCCGAAGGCGTGGAGCGCGTTGGCGAGGCGCGCCAGCACCTCGGGATGGTCCGGCCGGGCGGCGGCGGCGCGCCGGAACGCCTCCAGCGCCATCGTCGAGTTCTTCGCCTGCCACAGCACCGCCCCGAGCGCGCTCAGCGCCTCGGCATGGCCGGGGTCGAGCCGGACCGCGGTGCGGAGGGCGGCGATCGCCGACTGGTCGCGATGGGCGCGGCGGAGCGCCCGGCCGAGATCGTAGTGCAGGTCGGCATGGTCCGGCGCCAGCCGGCTCGCCCGCTCGAGCGCCGCGATGCCCTCCTCGAGCCGGCCGGCCTCGTCCAGAAGGATACCGCAGCCGTGATGCGCGGCAGCCTCGCCCGGTGCCAGCGCCGCCCAGCGCTCGTGGGCCGCCAGGGCCTCCCGATGCCGGCCGGCCGAGCGCAGCAGGCCGGCCAGGGCGCGCACCGGCGCCACGTCTCCCGGCCGCAATGCGGCCGCGCGCTCCCAGGCGGCGATCGCCTCGTCCGTCGACCCGGCGCGCGACAGGGTCGCGGCGAGGTTGGCCCAGGCCTCGTAGCGGCCGGGGTCGAGGGCCAGCGCCCGGCGGTAGGCCTCGTCCGCCTCGGGCAGGCGCCCGAGTTCGCGGAGGGCGCCGCCGAGATTGTTCCAGGCGGCCATCGCGTCCGGCCGGAGATCGAGCGCGGCGCGATAGGCGGCCGCGGCATCGGCCCAGGCACGCGCCGCCATGAAGAGGTCGCCGACGGCGGCCAGCCGCGCCGGATCGCCCGGTCCGGCGAGCCGCCGGGCCGCGGCCACCGCCTCGTCGCGCCGGCCGGCCCGGAGCAGGATGCCGGCGCGGTCGAGGAGCCAGGCGGGCGGCGGTGCGGCGCCCGCCGTCGCGCGCTCGATCCATGCCAGGCCCTCGGCGGCGGCGCCGGGCCCCCCCCCCCCCCCCCCCCCCCCCCGCCACCCCCCCCCGGGGGGGGGGGGGGCGGCCCCCCCCCCCCCGCA